>JAACUH010000107.1 GCA_009993005.1 Rhodobacterales bacterium | reverse complement strand
GCCCGGCACGGCCGAGGCGCTGGTCGCGGCACGCCCCGGCATCATCTTCCACCTCGCCGCCATCGTCTCGGCCGAGGCCGAAGTCGATTTCGACAAGGGCTACCGGATCAACCTCGACGGCACCCGCGCGCTCTTCGAGGCGATCCGCGTCGCGCATCTGGCCGATGGATATTGCCCGCGCGTCGTGTTCACCTCGTCCTGCGCGGTTTTCGGCGCGCCCTTGCCCGACCCGGTGCCGCAGCATTTCCACCTGACGCCGCTCACCAGCTACGGCACGCAAAAGGCGATCTGCGAACTGCTGCTGGCCGACTATGCGCGCCGTGGCTTTTTCGATGGGGTAGGCCTGCGCCTGCCCACGATCTGCATCCGCCCGGGTGCGCCCAACCGCGCGGCTTCGGGCTTTTTCTCCTCGATCCTGCGCGAGCCTCTGATCGGGCGCGAGGCGATCCTGCCGGTGCGCGACAGCCTGCGCCACTGGCACGCCTCGCCGCGCGCCGCGGTGGGCTTCCTGCTGCATGCCGCCCGGCTTGACACCGCCCCTCTCGGCGCGCAGCGCAACCTGACCCTGCCGGGGCTGAGTGCGACGGTCGCCGATCAGATCGAGGCGCTGCGCCGCGTGGCGGGCGACGCGGCCGTCGCGCTGATCCGCCGCGCACCCGACCCCGCCATCGACGCCATCGTGAGCGGCTGGGCCGCAGGCTTTGACGCATCCGAGGCGCTTGCGCTCGGCTTTGCCGCCGACGCCAGTTTCGACGCGATCATCGCGGCCCATATCGAGGACGAGCTGGACGGCCGGATCGGGCCGCGCTGACCCGTGCGGGCAGGCTACCCCCGCGCCCGCGCCGCCCCGCTCTCGATCGCCTCGCGCAGCTTGCGCTCGAGCGTGCGCTGTTTGGGCAGGGTGTGGAACTTCAGCCCGAACATGTCCTTGACATAGAACGTGTCCACCACCTGTTCGCCATAGGTCGCGATCATCGCGCTGGCGATATAGACATTCGCATTGGCCATGGTGCGCGTGAGGTCATGCAAGAGGCCGGGGCGGTCGCGGGTGTCCACTTCGATGATCGTATAGATCTCGGACCCCTCGTTGTCGAAGGTGATCGAGGTCGGCACGCGAAAGGCGCGCTCGCGTTTCTTGATCCGGTCGCGGTCCTTCAAGGCGTCGCGCGCCACCACCTCGCCATGCAGGGTGCGCGTGATCATGCTGCGCAGGCGCGGCAGGCGGCTTTCCTCATAGGGGTGGCCGTCGGCGTCCTGCACCCAGAAGATCGCGGTGGCAAAGCCATCCTTGGACGTATAGGTGCGCGCATCCACCACATTGGCCCCCACCAGCGCCAGCGCGCCGGTCATCCGGCTGAACAGGCCCGGATGGTCGGCCATGGCGAAACAGGCGCGCGTCGCGTCGCGGTCGGGGTCGGGGTGCAGGTCGATGCGCACCTCGGCATCGCCCAGACCGCGCAGGAGGCGGGCAAAGACCACCTGCGCCGCCGTGCTCAGCCCCTGCCAATAGGGCCCGTAATGGCGCGCGGTCTCGGCGCGCAGGTCAGCCGCCGGCCAATCGGACAACGCCTCGCGCAGCGCGCGTTTCGCCTCGGCCTCGCGGCTTTCGCGGTTCAGATCCTCTGCGCCCGAGGACAGCGCCTGCTCGGTCGCGCGGTAAAGCCCACGCAGGAGCATCGCCTTCCAGTTGTTCCAGGTGCCCGGACCCACGCCGCGGATGTCGCAGACGGTCAGCACGGTGAGCAGGTCCAGCCGCTCTTTGGTTTTCACCGCCTTGGCAAAGTCGCGCACGGTGCGCGGCTCTGATATGTCGCGCTTTTGCGCCATGTCGGACATCAGCAGGTGATAGCGCACCAGCCATTCCACCGTCTCGCATTCGCGCTTGTTCAGGCCCAGCCGCGGCGCCACCTTGCGCGCGATCTGCGCGCCCAGCACAGAGTGGTCCTCGGGCCGGCCCTTGCCGATGTCATGCAGAAGCAATGCGGTATAGAGCACCCGCCGGTTGACCCCCGCCTGCAGGATGCCAGAGGCGACCGGCAGCTCTTCGACCAGCTCGCCGCGTTCGATCCGGGCGAGGTGGCTGATGCACTGGATGATATGCTCGTCCACCGTGTAATGGTGATACATGTTGAACTGCATCATCGCGACGATGGGGGCAAATTCGGGGATGAAGGCGTCGAGCACGCCCAGCTCGTTCATCCGCCGCAGCGCGCGCTCGGGGTTGCCGTGCTTGAGCAGCAGGTCGAGAAAGATCTGGTTCGCCTCGCGGTCGGCCACCATGCCCGCGTCGATCCGGTGCAGGTTGGCGGCCAGCAGGCGCATCGCGTCGGGGTGCAGCAGGGTGCCGGTGCGCAAGGCCTCCTCGAAGATGCGCAGCAGGTTCAGCTTGTCCGCGAGGAACGACCCGGTGTCCGCCACCGTCAGGCGGTTCTGCTTGATCGCATAGGGCGGCTTGGCCGATTTGCGGCGCGCGAGCAGGCGTTGCAGCATCGGCTCGGGCTTGGTGAAGGCCGCCTCTTGCGCGGTGAGAAAGATGCGGGTCAGTTCGCCCACGCGGGTCGCCTGACGGAAATAGGCCTGCATGAAATGCTCGACCGCCCGCCTGCCGCCGCCATCCTTGTAGCCCATCCGCTCGGCCACCTCGACCTGCAGGTCAAAGGTAAGCTGGTCCATCGCCCGCCCGGTCAGCAGATGCAGATGGCAGCGCACGGCCCAGAGAAACGTATGCGCGGTGACAAAGGTCGCGTATTCCTCGGCGGTAAAGACGCCGCGCCCGACCAGTTCGGCCGCCTCGCGCACCCCATAGACATATTTGCCGATCCAGTAGAGCGATTGCAGGTCGCGCAGCCCGCCCTTGCCCTCCTTGACGTTGGGCTCGACCACATAGCGCTGGCCGCCCTGCTTGCGGTGGCGCTCGGCCCGCTCGGCGAGCTTGGCCTCGATGAACTCGCCGGCCGTGTTGCGAAACAGCTCGGTCCAGAGCTTGTCGCGCAGCGTCTCTGCCAGCGCGCTGTCGCCGGTCAGATAGCGGAATTCGACCAGCGCGGTGCGGATCGTGAAATCCTCTTTGGCAAGGCGCAGGCAATCCTTGACCGTGCGGCTGGCGTGCCCGACCTTGAGCCGCAGATCCCACAACATGTAAAGAACGCTTTCGATCAGGCTTTCCGCCCAGGGGGTGATCTTCCAAGGCGTCAGGAACAGCAGATCGACATCGGAAAAGGGCGCCATCTCGCCCCGGCCATAGCCGCCCACCGCGATCACCGCGAGGTGTTCGCCTTCGGTCGGGTTGGGCAGGGGGTGCAGCCGTGTCGTGGCCACTCCCACGACGGTCTCGATGATCTGGTCGGTGAGCCAGCTATAGGCGGCCGTGGTGGGTTTGGAGGTGAGCGGCGCGACCGCAAAGGCCGCCTCGATCGCCGCGCAGCCCCGCGCGCGGGCCTCGGCCAGGACCTGCACCACCTCGCGGCGCACCGCTTTGGCATCTTCGCAGGCGGGCAGCGCCTGCGCCAGCGCGGCATCGACCGCAGCCCGGTCGAAAATGGCCGACGCCGGACAGATCAATCCATCCGGCGCCGGGTCTGGTGTCACTGTGGGGAGGGTCTCAGGACCCGCCGCCAAAGGTTCGGGGGGCTCGTTCAAGGATCACCACCTGGTTGTTGCGGATCGTGGCGACGGCCAGACCCCGTTCGTTGGTCCCGTCCGCGAGCAGGCGGAAGATGCCGCCTATGCCCTGGAACCCCTGCGGCTGGGTCAGCCCGGCGCGTGTCAGCGCCCCGCGGTTGCCCGACGCGACCAGCGCGCCAATGGCCGCGATCCCGTCATAGGCGAGCCCCGCGAGCGGATGCGGCGCACCGCCATAGGCGGCCTCATAGCGGCTTTCGAAAATCGCGGTCATCTGCTGATCCGGCACCGCAAAGAGCCCGCCCTGCAGGCCCGGCAAGGCGAGCGCTTCGGCCGAGGCGTTCCAGCGGGTAAGCCCGATATAGCGCGTCGCGGCGGGGTTGATGCCGGCTTCGGGCAGGGCTGTGGCAAGGATCGGCAGGTCGGCATTGACACCCGCGGTGAGGAACACCGCGCCGGCCCCGCCCGAGCGCGCGGCCTCAGCGATGCGCGGCACGGCGTCGAGAATGCCCTGCTGCGAGAGGGGATAGCTCTGGATGCCCGCGACCCGCCCGCCATTGCCCCGCACCGCCGACGCGATCGCATCGCGCCCCACGGCGCCCTGCAGGTCATCGGCATGCACGATCACATAACTGTCGATCCCGTTGCGCACCCCGTGCCGCACCAGGCGGTTGGCCGTGTTGCGGAAGGTCGGCCCGAGCACAAAGACATTGCCGCCGGCGATGGTGGTATTGTTGGAAAAGCTCAGCACGTTGATACCCGCCGGGGCCGCAACCACGCCGGCGGCATTCGCGGCCTCGGCATAAAGCGGCCCGAGGATGATCTGCGCCCCGTCGCCGATCGCGGTCTGGGCGGCCTGCGCGGCCAGGGCCGGGCTCGCCCCGGTGCTGTAGACGCGCAGGTCGATGCTCACCCCGGAGAGGTCCGATATCGCCAGACGCGCGGCGTTTTCGAGGTTGGTGGCCAGGAAATCGTCCGACGGGTCGCCCGACCCGCGCGGCACCAGAAGCGCAACCTGCACCGGGTCCGAGGGGTCGATCGCCGGCCCGCCGCCACCCGACACACCCGGGGCCATCAGCGTCGGGTCACAGGCCGCGAGCCAGAGCATCGACAGTGCGGCGACAATACGAGAGGCCGCCTTGCGGCGGTCGAACAAACGGGCAAACATGGCACATCACTCCCCTTGGAGCGCGCCCCGGGGTGTCGGGCGCGGCATCGGTCCTTGGTTTGTCATCATAAGGCAGGGGATAGAAGGGTCTAGGGATGAATTTCAGCGACAAGCCCATTTCTGCCGGCCTTTATCTGGTCGCCACCCCGATCGGCAGCGCCCGCGACATCACGCTGCGCGCGCTTGACCTTCTGGCCGGCTGCGACGTGATTGCGGCCGAGGATACGCGAACGGCGCGCAAACTCATGGAAATCCATGGTGTTGCCTTGGGAAAGCGGCCGGTGATCGCCTATCACGACCATTCGGGCGAGGCGGCGCGCGCCCGGATCGTGCGCGATATCGCCGAAGGGCGCTCTGTCGCCTATGTCTCGGAGGCGGGCACGCCGCTGGTGGCCGACCCCGGCTATGCGCTGGGGCGCGCGGTCATCGCGGCCGGTCTGCCGGTGCTGGCCGCGCCGGGGGCGAGTGCCGTTCTCGCCGCGTTGACCGTATCGGGACTGGCAACAGACCGGTTTGCATTTGTGGGATTTCTGCCAGCCGCACAGGCACAGCGCGAAACCGAGATCGCGGCGCTGCGCGATCTGCCTTTCACGCTGGTGTTTTACGAATCACCCAAACGCGTTGGTGAAATGTTAGGTAATTTGCGCGATATTCTGGGCGAGGGGCGCGAGGCGGCTGTCTGCCGGGAACTGACCAAGCGTTTCGAAGAGGTGCAGCGCGGGACATTGGCGGCGCTTGCCGGTGCCTTTGCCGGGCGCACGGTCAAGGGCGAGATCGTGGTTCTTGTCGGCCGGGCCGGCGCGAGGGCTGTGGTCGAGGCCGATGTCGAAGCGGCCCTGCGCGAGGCGATGGGCGCCATGCGCATGAAGGATGCGGCGACGCTGGTCGCAGGCGCAATGGGGCTGCCCCGGCGGCAGGTCTATCAGATGGCGCTGGCGATGACCGGCGCCGATACCGAGGGGAAGTGAATGGTGAGCCGTCTCAATCATCACGCGGGTCTCGTGGCCGAGGATATCGTGGCGCGCGACTATGCCCGCCGTGGCCGTCCGGTCGCGCAGCGCCGCTGGCGGGGGCCGGGCGGAGAGATCGACCTGATCGCGCGGGATGGCGACTGTGTTGTTTTCGTCGAGGTGAAGAAAAGCAGCAGTTTTGCGCGCGCGGCAGCCGCGCTCGGTCGTCGTCAGATGGACCGTATCTGTGCCTCTGCCGCGGCATTTCTCGAAGGTGAGCCGCGCGGGCAACTCACCGATGTGAGATTCGACCTCGCGGTGGTGGACGGCCGCGGCGCGGTCGAAATCATCGAAAACGCCTTTGGTCTGGCCTGAGCGGTGCCGCCCGTCGCTGCTGCGGGATTGCGCTGGCCGGGGGCTTGAGCCATCTAGAGCGCATGACGCCGCTGCGCAGAAGGATGCCCCGCCATGGCCTTGAACGTCGCCATCCAGATGGACCCGATCGGCGCCATCAACATCGACGCCGATTCGACATTCCGTCTTGCCGAAGAGGCACAGCTGCGCGGGCATGCGCTGTTCTACTACACGCCCGACAGGCTGGCCTTTGACGAAGGGCGTGTGACGGCGCGTGGCTGGCCGCTGCATGTCCAGCGCATCAAGGGCGACCATTTCCGGCTCGGGGAGGAACAGACCATCGACCTCGCCACGCAGGATGTCCTCTGGCTGCGTCAGGACCCGCCCTTTGACATGGGCTATATCACCACGACCCATATCCTCGACATGATCCATCCCGGCACGCTGGTCGTGAACGACCCGTTCTGGGTGCGCAACTATCCTGAAAAGCTGCTGGTCCTGCGGTTTCCCGAGCTTACCCCGCCCACGATGGTGGCGCGCGACCTCGACAGCCTGCGTGCCTTCCGCGCGCGGCATGGCGACATCATCCTCAAGCCGCTCTACGGCAACGGCGGGGCGGGCGTGTTCAAGCTGTCTTCCGACGACGGCAATCTGGCCTCGCTCTACGAGATGTTCGCGGGCATCAGCCGCGAGCCGCTGATCGTGCAGAAGTTCCTGCCCGCTGTGCGCCACGGCGACAAACGCATCATCCTGGTCGATGGGGAACCGGTCGGCGCGATCAACCGGGTGCCCGCCGCTGGCGAGACCCGGTCGAACATGCATGTGGGCGGGCGCCCCGAAAAGGTCGCGCTGACCGACCGCGACCACGAGATCTGCGCGGCGATCGGCCCGCTACTGCGTGAAAAGGGGCAGGTCTTTGTCGGGATCGACGTGATCGGCGACTGGTTGACCGAGATCAACGTGACCTCGCCCACCGGCATCCAGGAGCTCGAGCGCTTTGACGGCGTCAACATCGCCGCCAGGGTCTGGGAGGCGATCGAGGCCCGCCGGGGGCTCTGAGCTTGGGCTGGCGGCTTGCCGTCCTGCGCTTCCTCGGGCGCCATGTGATGCGCCCCGCGCTGATGCGAACCACGACGCCTGAAATGGCCGCCGCCGATTTTGCCCGCGCCGCGCGCCTCTTTCGCGCCCCGCCCTATCTGTGTCGCCTGACCGACGGCCCGCTGCACTGGATCACCGCCGGGCCGGTGGCGCCGCGCCGGCTGATCGTGCATTTCCACGGGGGGGCCTATCTCTCCGGTTCCGGCGCGACCCATGCGCCGATGCTGGGCCGTCTGTCGCGGCTCACGCGGTTGCGGGTCTGTGCCCCGGACTATCCGCTCTTGCAGGAGGCGCCGTTTCCCGCGGCCTTCGATGCGGCCTGCGCCACGTGGGACAGCCTCATGACCCGCGGCTACGCGCCCGCCGACATTATCCTCGGCGGCGACAGTGCTGGCGGCGGGTTGATGCTGGCGCTTCTTGCGCGGCTCACCCAGCGTGGCGAGGCCCCCGCTGCCGCCTATGCCATGTCGCCCTGGACCGACCTCACCATGTCGGGCCAAAGTCTTGCCGATTTCGCCGCCAGCGACCCCATCATCCCCGTGGCCCGCATGGGCGAGGTCGCGGCGCTTTACCTCGCCGGGGCGGCGCCGGACGACCCGCGCGCCTCACCGCTCTTTGCGCGCTTTGTCGCGCCGCCGCCGGTGCTGATCCAGGTCGGCGCCGAGGAGGCGCTGCGCGATGACGCCATCCGCATCGCCGATAGGCTGCGCGCCGCCGGTGGTCGTGTCGATCTGCGGCTCTGGCCCGGCGCGCCGCATGTCTGGCACATTCTCGACGGCTGGGTGCCCGAGGCGCGCGCCGGCCTGCGCGAAGTCGCGGCGTTCATTCAGACTTCCTTGGACAGCGCGAGCCGGTAGCTCACCGCCTCGGCGATATGCGGGTGGCGCACCGCCTCGGACCCGTCGAGGTCGGCGATCGTCCGGGCCACGCGCAGGACCCGGTGATAGCCGCGTGCCGACAGGCCGATGCGCTGCGCGACCCGCGCCAAGAGCGCGCGGCCCTCGGCATCCGGCGTCGCGATCTCCTCCAGCATCTGCCCCTCGGCATCGGCATTCACCCGCACGCCCGCGACCTGCGCGAAACGCGCGGTCTGACGCGCGCGGGCGGTGGCGACCCGGTCGGCGATCGTGGCAGAGCTGTCGCCGGTAGCAGGCAGGTCGAGGTCGGTAAAGGCCACGGGGGGCACTTCGACACGCAGGTCGAATCGGTCCATGAGCGGGCCCGAGATGCGGCCAAGATACTCCTCGCCACACAGCGGCCCCCGCGCACAGGCCCGCGCCGGATCGGTGAGAAAGCCGCATTTGCAGGGGTTTGCGGCGGCGACCAGCAGAAACCGGCAGGGATAGCGGATATGCGCATTGGCGCGCGCGACGACGACCTCGCCGGTCTCGATCGGCTGGCGCAGGGTTTCGAGGACGGCGCGGGGAAATTCGGGAAACTCGTCCATGAACAGCACGCCATTATGGGCCAGCGAAATCTCGCCCGGCTTCGCGCCGCGCCCGCCCCCCACGATGGCCGCCATGGAGGCGGTGTGATGGGGCTCGCGAAAAGGCCGCGCCCGGCTGATCCCGCCCTCGCTCAGCAGGCCCGAGAGGGAATGGATCATCGAGGTTTCGAGCGCTTCGAGCGCGGTGAGCGGAGGCATGATCCCCGGCATCCGAGCGGCCAGCATCGACTTGCCCGATCCGGGCGAGCCGACCAGCAGCAGGTGATGTCGCCCCGCCGCCGCGATCTCGAGCGCACGCTTGGCGCGCTCCTGACCCTTCACGTCGCCCATGTCGCGGCCATTTGCCGTGGCCGGCACCTCTCCGGGGGCGGCGGGCGCGATGACCTGCTGACCGGTGAAATGGCGGATCACCTCGGCGAGTGTCGCCGCCCCGATCACCGACGTGGCGCCGACCCAGGCCGCTTCGGCCCCGCAGGCGCGCGGGCAGAGCAGGATGCGGTCCTCCTCGGCCGCGCACATCGCGGCGGGCAGGGCACCCAGCACCGGCACGATCCGCCCGCCCAGCGACAACTCGCCCAGCGACACGGTGCCTTCGACCGCATCGCGCGGCAGGATGTCGAGGGCGGCGAGCAGGGCCATCGCGATGGGCAGGTCGAAATGCGACCCCTCCTTGGGCAGGTCTGCGGGCGACAGGTTGACGGTGATCCGTCTGGAGGGCAGCGCGATAGCCATCGACGTGAGCGCCGCGCGCACCCGGTCGCGCGCCTCGGAAACCGCCTTGTCAGGCAGGCCGACAATCGCAAAGCCCGGCAGCCCGGGCGAGACGGCACATTGCACCTCGACCAGCCGCGCCTCGACTCCCTCAAAGGCCACCGTATAGGCCAAGGCCACCATGGCGCACCCCCCGCTTTGCCGCCGCGTGATTAACCCTTTGCCCGGCAAGGTTGAGGAAAGGTTAACGCGCCCCTCCCGCGCGCGGCCTGCTGCATCTTTTGGCCAAAAATATCCTCGCCGAAGGCATCCCCGGCCGCCGCGGGTGCTGCGCGTCAGGCCGTGGCGCCCGTTGCGGGCCAGTTGCGGCGGGGCAGGACGCGGTCATAGACGGGCTGATCGGGGCCATCCACCAGCGCCTGCGCGTGCCAGCGCCCGAAGGACGGATGCGCCAGATGGGCCGCGACATAGGCTTGCGCGCGCGCGCTCACCGGCAGGGCGTATCCTGCGATCCGGGCCGCCACGGGGGCAAAGAAGGCATCCGCCACGCTGTAGCCGCCGCAGAGCCAGGGGCCGTCGCTCCCGGTCTCGTGCCGGGCCCAGTCCCAGATCGTCGCGAGCCGGTCGAGGTCGGCCAGAACCTCGGCCGGTGGCGCAAAGCCCGTGTAGGCCGCGCGCAAATTCATCGGACAGGTGTTGCGCAGCGCAGCAAAGCCCGCATGCATCTCGGCCACCAGCGCGCGGGCAATGGCACGGGCGCGCGGAGCGGCGGGCCAATGGTGGGCCTCGGGATGGCGGCTTGCCAGTTCCTCGGCGATGGCCAAGGTGTCGGCGATCACCGTGCCGTCGGGCAGCCGCAGGGCGGGAACGGTCCGCGCCGGAGCGAATTCGGCCAGGAGTTGCGAAAACCCATCGGTGTAGAGCTGCCCCCTGCGGGAGGTGACCGGGATGGCGAAGGCGTCGAAAAGCAGCCAGCCGCGCAGCGACCAGCTCGAATAGGCGCGATCGCCGATGGCGAGGATATAGGACATGGGACCTCTTGCAGCGGGGTGCCTTTGCCCGGCACCGGCGCCTGTGGGTGTTGCGGAAGCCTTCGGCGAGGATATTTTTGGCCAAAAGATGA
>JAACUH010000118.1 GCA_009993005.1 Rhodobacterales bacterium | reverse complement strand
GTCCTTGTAGCGGAAGACCCACGGCTTGCTGGCCGCGCCATCTGTAATCGCGGTGCGGACCTGCGCCGATCGGTCGGCGGCGCTGGCGTAGAACCAGTCGAAACCTTCGCCGCCCGCGATGTTGACCTGCAGATAGGCGCGGTCGTAGATCGCGGGCCATCCCTCGGCCGCATCGGCATGCTCGAAGCCGTCGCGCCAGTCCGACAGCGGCATGTAGTTGTCGATTCCGACGAAATCGATCTCGGGATCGGCCCAGAGCGGGTCGAGGTGGAAGAACACATCGCCCGAACCATCGCCCGGCTGGTGCCCGAAATACTCCGACCAATCGGCGGCATAGCCGATCTTCGTCCCGGCCCCGAGGATCGAGCGCACATCCGCGAGCAGGTCCCTGTACGCCTGCACGGCCGGATAGGTGCTGGCCCCAGAGCGGATCGTCGTCAGCCCCGGCATCTCGGTGCCGATCAGGAAGGCGTCCACCCCGCCCGCCGCCGCGCAGAGATGGGCGTAGTGCAACACCATGCGCCTCAGACCCCAGTCGCCGGATGGTCCGGTCCACGAGACAGACTGGCCCGCCACGCTGAAGCTGGCGGGCGTAGCCGCACCGAACAGCGCCGCGACCTGCGTGGCGGCCGTGGCGGTCTTGTCCACGGTCCCGGCGAAGCCAGCGGCAGGCGAACAGGTGATCCGCCCCCGCCAGGGGAACGCGGGCTGGCCGGTCCCGGCGGCGTTGTCGGAATACGGGTTCGGCAGCGTATTGCCCGGCGGCACGTCCATCAGGATGAACGGGTAGAAGGTGACCCGCAGCCCGCGCGCCTTCATCTCCTGGATCGCCTGCACCACGGCGAAGTCGGACGGCGTGCCGCCATAGACCGGGCGATCCTCTGCGTCCCGGCTGACGAGGAAGGCATCGCCGCGGGTCACGCCGTTGACTGACCAACTGGCGGGCGTGGTCGACTTGGCCGACACCTCGACGCCCGGCCGCACCTTGCAGGAGCCCGCGCGCAGATCGTCGCCGAACCATGCCACCACGAGGCTGACACTCTCGACCGCAGGCGCCATGGCCTGCAGCCGGTCGAGCGCCACCACCATGTCGGTGGACTCGGCCAGCGCGTTCAGGTTCTCGGGCACCGTCGCGCCGCCATCGGTCTTGCGGATGGCCTGCGTGGCATAGGTGAACTCGCCCGAGGCCGGGATCATTGTGACGGCGCGGGTCAGCCCCTCGGCGGTGTCGGGATCCGCGAGCGGCCGGAAGACCTCGAAGGAGAGCTGCGGCAAGCGGTTACCATAGGTGGAGAGCGCCAGTTCCTCGAAGACGACGTAGGCGGTGCCGCGATAGGCGGGCGTGTTGGCCGCACCCATCTTCGCCGCGATGAACGGGTCTGCCGTCTGCGTCTCGTCGCCGGGATACCAGCGCCAGGTGACGCCGGAGAGGTCCATCGGCTTGCCGTCGGCCCAGATGCGGCCGATGCCGGTGATCGGTCCCTCGCAGAACGCCACGGCGAAGCTGGCGTAGTAGAGATACTCAGTGGTCTTGACCTTGCCGCCCCCGCCGCCCTTGCCGCCGCCCTGCGTGGTGGTCTTCGTCTCCTCGCGGAAATCCGTCGCCCAGATGATGTTGCCGCCCATCCGCATGCGTCCGTAGAGCCGCGGGATCACCGCGCCTTCGGTAGCCGAGGTGATGCGCAGCGTGTCGAGCCGCGCGCCTTCGATGCGCTGCGTGGGCGCCAGCGACGAGATGATCCAGCTGTCGACGACCGAGCCGATGGTGGAGCCGATGAAGCCGCCGATGGTCGCGGCGCTGACACCGAGGATCGCGCCGCCGATGCTGCCGCCAATGGCGGCGCCGGCGGCACCGAGAACGAGGGTGGCCATGTCGGGGTCTCAGCGTTGCGGAAACAGGAAGGCGAAGGCGATGCGCCGCCGCCAGGATGGGGTGAGCGGTTCCTCGATCACGCCGAGCCGCTCGTAGGCGTGAAGGAAGGAGCCAGGACCGGTCAGGATCCCGACATGCTTCGCGATGGCGCGGGGCTTCATGCGGAACAGGACCAGCGCGCCGGGACCGGCTGCCGCGGGTTCCACCTCGATCATCATGCGCCGCGCGCCCTCGGCCAGAACCTCGCGCGGCCCGCTCTCGCCCCAGTCCCGGCTGTAGGGCGGGATCGGGAACGGCTCGGGGCCGACGGCCTCGCGCCAGACGCCCCGCGCGAGGCCGAGGCAGTCGCAGCCGACGCCGCGCAGGCTGGCCTGGTCGTGATACGGCGTGCCGAGCCAGGACCGCGCGATGGCGATGACGCGCGCTGGGTCGGCTGATGAGAGGCGTTGCGTCACAGCACGCCGCCCTCGTGCCCGCCATCCTTGGTGGCGTAGCGCAGAACGGCGTCCTGGCCGGGGATATGCGGGAAGCCGCGGAAGTTGGCGGTGTTGGCGAACTTTGCGCCGCAGGTCTCCATGCGCTTGTCGCAGCCAGCGCGAATGGTGAAGGCATCGCTTTCGGCA
>JAACUH010000106.1 GCA_009993005.1 Rhodobacterales bacterium | reverse complement strand
GGGCCAGCGCACGGGCCAGGGCCAGGGCCCGCGCCGGCGTCATCCGGCGGGGATGCGGATTTTGACCCTGAGATGGCGCAATGACGCGGCCCGGCAGGCGGGCGATGTTTGCGCTGGCCCTTGCCCTCGGGGTGGGGGGCATGATGGCGGGGACGCTGCGCGCGCAATGCAGCGACACGCGGGTCACCGTCCAGGGTGACTGGGGGCGTGCCAATTTCACCGTGCAGGTGGCCGATGACAATGCGGAACGCGCGCAAGGCCTGATGTTCGTCGAAGAGATGCCGCGCATGGAGGGCATGCTCTTTGTCTATGAACGCCCGCAGCGCGCGGCGTTCTGGATGCGCAACACGCTGATCCCGCTCGACATGCTGTTTGCCGATGCCACCGGCACCATCGTCACGGTCCATGCCAATGCCGCGCCGCTGGACGAGACACCGATCCCCGGGGGCGACGGGATCCAGTTCGTGCTCGAGATCAACGGCGGGCTTGCCGCGCGTCTGGGCATCGCGCCCGGTGATCTGATGCAGCACCCCGCGATCGGGCCCGCCGCCGCGCTGCCCTGCGCCGGCTGACGCGAAAAGGCTTTCCAAAGCCGCCGCCGGCGCATATGAGAACCCCGGATCGGGGCGTAGCGCAGTCTGGTAGCGCATCTGTTTTGGGAACAGAGGGTCGTAGGTTCGAATCCTATCGCCCCGACCACATCCCTCACATATCCTGCGCCGCGATGAGCGTGCCGCCCGCCGCCCGCAGCAGGCCCTGCATCGTGTCGCGCAAGATGGCGTCCTGCAGCCGGATCTCGACCTCTGGCAGCGCCCGGCGCGGCACGCGGATATAGTTCTGCGCGGTCACCAGAAATCCGCCATCGGTCGGCGCCGCTGCAAAGCCGGTCACAAAGCGCGGCAGGTTCTCGATCATGCCGTCATAGGACAGAATCAGCGCCGCTGCAGCATCCGGCGTGGGCAGTGTCTCGCACAGCACTTCATCGGGCCGCGGGCGGGTCATGGTCTGCCCCGGATTGTTGCAGGCCGCCGCCGCCGCATCGAGCAGACGGGCCGGATATTGCGCGAAAAAGGCCTGTTCCTTGCCCGGTGTGCCGGTGAGCGGCGCAAGCGGCTGGTGCGCGGCTGGCGCACAGGCCCACAAGAGCGCCACGAGGGGCAGGGCGGTGTAACGCATCGGGACGCTCCTCTTGGCTGTGGCAAGGGTGGCACAGCGGCGGGGCGGGGGAAAGCCGGGATCGCGGCGGCCAGCGGTCTGGCGGTGGCGGCGTCGCCAGCGGCGGACCCGTTCACGTGACAGGTGAACTCGCAGGCTTAACCCCGCCACGCGGCGCGGATTTCGGCCGTCCGGCCGCACCGGACCCTGCCGCGTTCATCTTTTGTGGACAAGTCGGGGGATGAATCGGGCCAGCCTGTCAGGCAAATGGCAAGGCGACATCGTCAACAGAAAAATCCTGCATATTGCGCAAAATTGGCGTTGACCCCCTACCTCTAGATGCGCCAGTTTGTGCGAGCCGGTCAGTAAGCCACAAGATATAGTGGCGGCAGGGCAAGGGGACGGACATCAACCCGACAGGCGACGCGCAGGGATCTGCGCTGTGCCAGAGCCGCAGGGGCATTCCGCGCGGCAGGTGGCCGTATGTCTGTCTGGCGTGGGAACATGGGGTGCAGCACCCCGCAGCATGACACAAGCCGGCGAAAAGTCGGCACCAAGAGGGGCAAGGTTATCATGAAGATCGAACGCAATTTCACCACGGCCGGACAGGATGCCTATGCGGGGCTCGATTTCCGCCTGACGACCTCGGAAATCCGCAACCCCGACGGCACCGTGGTGTTCAAGCTCGACCAGTGCGAAGTGCCCGGCGGCTGGAGCCAGGTCGCGTCCGACGTGATCGCCCAGAAATACTTCCGCAAGGCCGGCGTGCCGTCAAAGATCAAGCGCGTGAAGGAAAAGGGCGTGCCCGAATTCCTGTGGCGCGGCGTGCCCGACACCGGCGCCGAGATGGGCGGCGAGACCAGCGCCAAGCAGGTGTTCGACCGTCTGGCCGGCGCCTGGACCTACTGGGGCTGGAAGGGCGGCTATTTCACCACCGAGGCCGATGCGCGCGCCTATTTCGACGAAATGCGCCACATGCTCGCCACGCAGCGCGCCGCGCCGAACAGCCCGCAATGGTTCAACACCGGGCTGCACTGGGCCTATGGCATCGACGGCCCGGCGCAGGGGCATTACTATGTCGATTACCAGTCGGGCGTGCTGACCAAATCGACCTCGTCCTACGAGCATCCGCAGCCGCATGCCTGTTTCATCCAGTCCGTCGCCGACGATCTGGTCAATGACGGCGGCATCATGGACCTGTGGGTGCGCGAGGCGCGGCTGTTCAAATACGGCTCTGGCACCGGCACCAATTTCTCGTCGCTGCGCGGCGAGGGGGAAAAGCTGTCGGGCGGCGGGCGGTCCTCGGGCCTCATGGGGTTCCTCAAGATCGGCGACCGCGCCGCCGGCGCGATCAAGTCGGGCGGCACCACGCGGCGCGCGGCCAAGATGGTCATCGTCGATGCCGACCACCCCGATATCGAGGATTTCATCAACTGGAAGGTGATCGAAGAGCAGAAGGTCGCGAGCATCGTCGCCGGCTCAAAGATGCACAGCCAGAAGCTCAACGCGCTGTTCGCCGCGATCAAGGCCTGGGACGGCCGCGCGCAGGACGCCTATGACCCCAAGGTCAACACCGCCCTCGCCGCCGCCATCCGCGAGGCGAAAAAGGTCGCCATCCCCGATACCTACACCAAGCGCGTGCTCGACTATGCCCGTCAGGGCCACACCAGCATCGAGTTTCCGACCTATGACACCGACTGGGATAGCGAGGCCTATTCGAGCGTCTCGGGCCAGAACTCCAACAACTCCATCCGCGTGACCGACGCTTTCCTGCGCGCGGTCGAGACGGATGGCGACTGGCAGCTCACCAACCGCAAGGACGGGTCGGTCGCCAAGACGATCAGGGCGCGCGACCTGTGGGATCAGGTCGGTCACGCCGCCTGGGCCTGTGCCGATCCGGGCATCCAGTATCACGACACCGTCAACGCCTGGCATACCTGCCCCGAAGACGGCGCGATCCGCGGGTCGAACCCGTGCTCGGAATACATGTTCCTCGACGACACGGCCTGCAACCTCGCCTCGATGAACCTGCTGACCTTCTACAAGGACGGCGTTTTCCAGGTCGAGGATTACATCCACGCCACGCGCCTGTGGACGCTGACGCTGGAAATCTCGGTGATGATGGCGCAGTTCCCGTCCAGGGAAATCGCGCAACTCTCCTATGATTTCCGCACGCTGGGACTGGGCTATGCCAATATCGGCGGGCTGTTGATGAACATGGGGCTGGGATACGACAGCGACGAGGGCCGCGCGATGTGCGGTGCGCTGACCGCGATCATGACCGGGGTCGCCTATGCCACCAGCGCCGAAATCGCCGGTGAGCTTGGCGCCTTTGCCGGCTATGCGCGCAACCGCGACCACATGCTGCGCGTGATCCGCAACCACCGCAGCGCCGCGCATGGCAAGACCACGGGCTACGAAGCGCTCAACATCGCGCCGGTGCCGCTCGACCATGGCAACTGCCCTGACAGCCGCCTCCCCGCGCTGGCGATGCAGGCCTGGGACGAGGCGCTGCGGCTGGGCGAGGCGCATGGCTTTCGCAACGCGCAGACCAGCGTGATCGCCCCCACCGGCACCATCGGGCTGGTGATGGATTGCGACACCACCGGGATCGAGCCCGATTTCGCGCTGGTAAAGTTCAAGAAGCTCGCCGGGGGCGGCTATTTCAAGATCATCAACCAGTCCGTGCCCGCCGCTCTGGTCAAACTGGGCTATCCCACCGGCCAGATCGAAGAGATCGTCTCCCATGCCGTGGGCCATGGCACCATCGGCAATGCGCCGGGCATCAACCACACCGCGCTGATCGGCCACGGCTTTGGCGCGGCCGAGATCGCCAAGATCGAGGCGGCGCTGCCCAGTGCATTCGACATCCGCTTTGTGTTCAACCAATGGACGCTCGGCGAGGAGTTCTGCACGCGCACGCTCGGCATTCCGGCCGAACGGCTGAACGATCCGACCTTTGACCTGCTGCGCCACCTCGGTTTCACCAAGGCGCAGATCGACGCGGCCAATGACCATGTCTGCGGCACCATGACCCTCGAAGGGGCGCCGCACCTGTCGCGTGAGCACTACCATGTGTTCGACTGCGCCAACCCCTGCGGCAAGACCGGCAAGCGGTTCCTGTCGGTGCAGAGCCACATCACCATGATGGCGGCGGCGCAGTCCTTCATCTCGGGCGCGATCAGCAAGACGATCAACATGCCCAATGACGCGACGATCGAGGATTGCCAGAAGGCCTATGAGCTGTCCTGGAGCCTCGGCGTCAAGGCCAATGCGCTTTACCGCGACGGGTCGAAACTGTCGCAACCGCTGGCCTCTGCCCTGATCGACGACGACGAAGAGGCGGCCGAGGTGCTGGCCACCGGGTCGCAGCAGGAAAAGGCGGCGGTGCTGGCGGAAAAGATCGTGGAAAAGATCATCATCCGCGAAATCCGCAACCGCGAGCGCGAAAAGATGCCGCAACGGCGCAAGGGCTATACGCAAAAGGCCATCGTCGGCGGGCACAAGGTCTATCTGCGGACCGGCGAATATGCCGACGGGTCGCTGGGCGAAATCTTCATCGACATGCACAAGGAAGGTGCCGGTTTCCGCGCGATGATGAACAACTTTGCCATCGCGGTGTCGGTCGGGCTGCAATATGGCGTGCCGCTCGAGGAATTCGTCGATGCCTTTACCTTCACCAAGTTCGAACCGGCGGGGATGGTGCAGGGCAACGATTCGATCAAATCGGCGACCTCGATCCTCGACTATATCTTCCGGGAACTGGCGGTGAGCTACCTCGACCGCACCGATCTGGCCCATGTGAAGCCCGAGGGGCATTCCTTTGACGACCTCGGCCGTGGGGAAGAGGACGGCATCCGCAACATCAGCCCGGTGGGCGATGCGGCGGCGAACCGCTCGCTCGAGGTGCTCAGGCAGCTCAGCTCCACCGGCTACCTGCGCAACCGCGTGCCGACCGACCTGATGCTGCTGCAAGGCGGCCTGGGCGCCACGGCCTTTGACCAGGCGGCTGATCCGATGACCGCGTTGCAGACGCTGGTGCCAGTCACGGGTGGCGGGGGCGCGAGTGGCGGGGGCGCGGGTGGCGGGGCGACGGCGCTCGCCAGCGGCACGATGAACAGCGCCGGCGGTCTGACCGCGCGCAACAAGGCGCGGATGCAGGGCTATGAGGGCGAAGCCTGCGGCGAATGCGGCAACTACACGCTGGTGCGCAACGGCACCTGCATGAAGTGCAACACCTGCGGCGGCACGAGCGGGTGCAGCTGAGGGAAAATGGTTCCGGGGCGGGTGCGCTCGCCCCTGGCGCGGATCAGGCCGCAGGCAGAAACCGGGCGGTCAATCGAATGAGCCTGATCCGCGAGACTGGGGCACCTTTGGGTGCCCCTTTTTATTTCATCGCAAAGGGTTGTGCGCCGTTGTTGATGGTGTGGCCGTGGCGGGGGAGGAGCCTACGGCGTGAGTATTTTTGGCACAGAGAAGCCACAAGGTCAGCGCCGGCGGCGGCTTAGCGCCGAGAGGGTGACGGCGGCAAGGATGATCGCGCCGATCATCACCTCGCGCAGATAGCTGTTCACGTTCATCTGCGTCAGACCGTTGTCGAGCACGCCCAGCACGATCACGCCCGCCAGCGTAGCGAGCACGCGGGGCTGGCCGTTCTCGGTCAGGGTCATGCCGAGGAACACGGCCGCGATGGCGGTCAGCATCACGCCGTCGCCCTGGGTGGGGTTGGCGGAGGCGACTCGCGCGGCATACATCAGCCCGGCGATGGCCGCACCCAGCCCGGTAAAGCCGAAGGCCGAGAGCCGCAGCAGGGTCACGCGCACGCCAGCGAGGCGCGCGGCCTGGGCGTTGCCGCCGATCGCATAGAGGCGGCGGCCGTAGTTCGTCTGCTCGAGCACCACCCAGCACATCGCCGCCACGGCCAGCGCCACCAGCGTGAGCGCAGGCAGCAGCAGCGGGCGGCCGTTCGCGACTCCGATCTGCACCCCGCCACGCGCAAAATCGGAAAAAGCCTGCGGGATGTCGCGGCCAAAGATCGTGCGCCCGCCGCTGACCAGAAAGGCCGCGCCGGAATAGATCGTGAGCGTGGCCAGTGTCGCGACAAAGGGCAGGATGCCGATCACGCTCACCAGCAGGCCATTGACCAGCCCACCCAGCAGCCCCAGGGCCAGCGCTGCCGCCAGCGCCTGCGGCACAGGCCAGCCAGCAACAAAGAGCGTGGCCGCCACCACGCCGCTGAGCGAGGCCATGGCGCCCACCGACAGGTCGAAATCGCCCATTGCCATCACCACCGTCATCGTGACCGCGACGACGGCCAACATGCTCACCTGCTGGCTGATGTTGAGCCAGTTGCGTGCGGTCAGGAAGGTATCCGGCAATTGCCAGGCGAAGAAGGCGATGATGGCAGCCATGCCGAGCAGGCTGGCGAAACGGCGCAGGCGGGTCATGCGGGGGCCTTTGTTGCATAGCACAGGGTGAGCAGTTGCGCCTCGGTCAGCCCATCATTGGGAAGCTGGTGGGCGAGGCGGCCATTCTGGAGGACAGCGATACGGTGCGACAGGCCCAGCAGTTCGGGCAGGTCGGAGGAGGCGAGCAGCACCGCTGTGCCCGTCTGCGCCAGCGCGTGGATCAGGCGGTAGATGTCGAACCGCGCCCCCACATCGACTCCGCGCGTCGGCTCGTCGAGCAGCAGGACACGTGGCGCGCCTCCGAGCGCGCGGGCAAAGAGCACCTTTTGCTGGTTGCCGCCCGACAATTCGCCCACCGCCTGCGCCGGCCCGCGCGCCCTGAGCCGGACGCGGGCACTCTCGCGCTCCACGAGCCGGGCGGCTGCGGGCCTGTCGGCGAGGCCGGGCAGGCGCGCCAGGCGGCCAAGGTGGGGCAGGGCGATGTTGTCGGCGATGGCCTGCAAGAGCATCAACCCTTCGCTGCGCCGCTCGCGCGGGACATAGGCCAGGCCCTGCGCCCAGGCCCCGGCGATGCTGCGCGCGCGCGGCTGTCCGGCAAGGCGCACCCGTCCGGCCTGCAGCGGCACGGCCCCGAGGATGGCCTGCAAAAGCACCCCGCGCCCGGATCCGGAAAGGCCGGCAAGGCCAAGGATTTCGCCAGGTTGCAGGTTGATGTTGATGTCGCGCACTGCGCCCGCGGCCAACCGCTCGACCTGCAATATGGCCGGCGCGGCCGGCGGCGGTTCGCGCGGCGGAAACAGCTCGCTCAGGTCGCGGCCGGTCATGTCGCGGATGATGCCCGCCTCATTCGTCGCCGCCAGCGGCTGCGACGAGATCAGCCGCCCGTCGCGCAGCACCGTGACATGGGAGGCGATGCGCATCACCTCGTCCATGCGGTGCGAGACATAGAGGATGCCCGCGCCCGCCGCGCGCAGTTCTGCGATCACCGCCATCAGCCGGTCAACCTCGGCCGCGGTCAGTGCGGCGGTGGGTTCGTCGAGGACATAGAGCCACGGCGGCGGCCCCTCGGCCAGCAGCGTCGCCGCGATCCGGGCCAGCATCCGGTCGCCCGGGCTGAGCCGCGATATCGGGACGGCCGGGTCGATATGCGCCGGCCCCAGCCGCAAGAGCGCGCCCGCGGCCCGCGCGTTGAGCCTGCGCCAGTCGATCAGCCCCAGCCGCGTCGGAAACGGCGCGCCCAGATGCATGTTCTCGGCCACCGAAAGGGCCGGCACCACCGTCAGTTCCTGATGCAGCACGCGCAGCCCGGGGCCGGCATCGGTCTGCAAGGCGCCGCCGTTGCGCCGGAACCCGCCCGCATCGGGCGCCTCGAGCCCCGCGAGCAGACGGATCAGCGTCGATTTGCCCGCGCCGTTTTCGCCCATCAGCGCATGGACCTCGCCCGCGCGCAGCCTGAGCGACACGCCATCGAGCGCCGCAACCGTCCCATAGCGGCGGGTGACGTTTTCGAGTGTCAGCTCTGTCATGCGCGGCCGTGCAGGGGGCAGTCGCCCCGCCCCCTGCCTGTCATCTCATTCGGCCGCGTTGGCGGCGGTGACCAGCACGGTTGGCACATAGATCACCCGGTTGACCAGCGTTTCGCCGGCGAGCAGGCGCGCCACCGTATCGGCGGCGGCGGTGCCGATCCCGGCAAAATCCTGCGCAACCGAGGCTTCGAAATTGCCGCCGGCCGCGATGGCCTCGCGCGCCTGCGGGTTCGCGTCGATGCCGGTGATGACGATGCCCTCGCCGGTGCGGCCCGCAGCCTCGATCGCCTGCAGCGCGCCCAGCGCCGGCTGGTCCCATGCGGCCCAGACTGCGGAAATGGCGCCGGGTTCGGGATTGGCGGCCAGGATCGCCTCCATCCGTGCGCGGCTGTCGGCGATGCCGCCATCGCTCACGTCGGGCGTGATCCGGTCAAGGACGGTGATGTCGGGATAGTTGCCGAACACCGCATCCGCCATCACCCCGCGCACCTGCACCGGCGGAAAGGGGTCAAAGGTGAACATGACGACATTGCCCGCACCGCCGATCCGGTTGGCGACATAGACGGCGGTCTCGGTCGCCATCGCATAGCCGTTCGAGGTGATGTTGGCGGCCACCAGCGGGTCATTGCCCGCATCCATCCCCACCACGGGGATGCCCGCCTCTGCGGCGGTCTGCAGCCCCGCACCCACCTGCGCAGGGTCCACGTTGATGACGATCGCATCGACATTCGCCGTCACCATATCCTCGATCCGGCTGATGACAGCGGCCACATCGCCTGCGGTGTCGATCACGTTGACCTCCCAGCCGCGCTCGCCCGCACGGGCCTGGAACGCCTCGACATAGAATTGCGTGCCCGGCTGCGCGAGATAGGGCGTGATCACCGCCACCGTCTCGGCCTGCGCGGCAGTGGCAAGGACAAAGGACGCAGCGGCAAGCCGCGTGAAGAGATGAGACATGAGACCCTCCCCGGTCAGGAACATGGCGGCCAGATTTTTCTTGGCAGCGCATCTTTGTCAGGCGAGGTTGCAGGCGTCCAGCCCTGACGGAGAGTTTCATGCCCGCCATCCCAGCCTGCCTGATCGGCATCGACATCGGCACCACCGCGGTCAAGGCCGCGCTGACCGGTCTCGCGGGGCAGCGGCTGGCAGGTTACGCGGCGCCTTACCCGACCGCGCGCCCCGCGCCCGGCCATGTGGAACAAGACCCCGCCGACTGGATGGCGCATGTGATGGCGGCGCTCGCGCAGTTCGCGCAGCACCCGGCGGCCGGCAGGGTTGCTGCCATCGGTATCACCTCGCAGGTCAACACCCATGTGTTCTGCGACAGCGCGCTGGCCCCGCTCGCCCCGGCGCTGGTCTGGCAGGACGGCCGCGCCGCCGGGGCCGGTGCGGCACTCGACGCGCGCATCTCGCCCGCCGCCAAGACCGCCGCCCTCGGCGCGCCGATCCCGATCGACGCAAGCCATGCGCTCGCCCGCATGGCCTGGATGGCGCAGACCCATCCGGTGCTCTGGGCCGCCACCGCCCATGTGCTCCTGCCCAAGGACTATGCCATCGCGCAACTGACCGGGGTCGTGGCGGGCGATCCGCTCTCGGCCGTGGGGCTCACCGGGCCTGACCACCGCTACGCCCCCGCGATCCTCGCGCTCCTCGACGGGGCCGCCGACCGCCTGCCGGCGCTGCATGACCCGCTCGCCGTGGTGGGCCAGATGCGCGCCGGACCTTTTGCAGGTGTCGCCGTGGTCGCGGGCACGATGGACGCCTGGGCCGCCATGTTCGGCGTCGGCGTCGCGCAGGACGGGCAGGCGATGGCGCTCTCCGGCACGTCAGAGGTCATGGGCCTGATCGCGGCACATCATACCCCCACGGCCGGCGTCATCACCTTTGCCCCATGGCGCGGCATCACGCTCCATGCGGCACCCACCCAGTCGGGGGGGGCCGCGCTCGACTGGCTGGGCACCCTGCTGGGGCAGTCGCCCGCAACGCTCGCGGCCAGCGTCGCCGCGGCACGGATCCGCCCCGACACGCCGCTCTTCCTGCCCCATCTCGAAGGCGAACGCGCGCCGCTCTGGGACAGCTCCGCGCGCGGCGTGTTTGCGGGGCTCGCAGGGGCGACCGGGCCGGCCGACATGGTGCTTGCAGTGATGGAGGGCGTGGCCTTTTCCTCCCGCCTCGCGCTCGAAGCGCTTGAACAGGCCGCAGGCCGGCACCCGGGCGAGCTGCGCGCCGGCGGCGGCGGCACCCGCGCCGACATCTGGTGCCAGATCCGTGCCGATGCGCTGGGGCGCGACCTGTTGCGGATGCAGGCACCCGACGCCGGCGCGATCGGCGCGCTGGTGATGGCGGGCGCGGGGGCAGGGCTGATGCCCGACCTCGCAAGCGCCGCCCGCGCCCTCGTCCTGCCCGACCGCCGCTTCACCCCCCGGCCCGCCGCCGCCCGTCTCGCCGCCCGGCGCTATGCGCTGTGGAAAGACCTCTATGCGGGCGTCACGCCGGTCAATGCCGGCCTGAAAGCCCT
>JAACUH010000083.1 GCA_009993005.1 Rhodobacterales bacterium | reverse complement strand
GATGACTTTGGCATGATGAAGGAGGTGCTCACGCGCCGGTTCCAGCGACTGCTCAAGGAAGACCCCGACCGCGAGGGGCCGGGCTGGCCGGACCTGCTGCTGATCGACGGCGGCGCAGGGCAGGTGAGTGCGGTGGCGCAGATCATGGCCGAGCTTGGTGTGAGCGATGTGCCGATGGTCGGCGTGGCCAAGGGCGTGGACCGCGACGCCGGCAAGGAAGAGTTCCACCGCATGGGCCAGCATCCGATGGCGCTGCGCCACAATGACCCGGTGCTCTACTTCATCCAGCGGCTGCGCGACGAGGTGCACCGCTTTGCCATCGGCACGCATCGCGCGAAACGGTCCAAGGCGATCAGCGCGACGCCGCTCGACGATGTGCCCGGCGTGGGCGCGGCCCGCAAACGGGCGCTGCTGGCGCATTTCGGCAGCGCCAAGGCGGTGAGCCGCGCGAACCTCGCCGACCTGCGGGCGGTCGAGGGGATTTCGGAAACCATGGCGGAGGCGATCTATGCGTTCTTTCACGACAAGGGGTAGCTGGGTTGTCCTGTGCTCGCACCTGCCGGTGGCGGGCAGCGCAGAGCCCGCCCATGCGCGGTGATGAGGCGCAACGAGTCCCTGTCTCGCGCCGCGCGTTCCGCGCGTCGCGGGTGCCTCCGGCGGGGGTTTGGGGGGGTAAGACACGATCCGGGGGATCGTTTCCCCCGAAAACGGGCGAAGCCCAAGGGGCCAAAAGATAGGAAAGGCGCGCCGATGACCGAGGATAAGGCCATGGCTGCGATCCTTGCGCGGCTGCGGGCGCGGGGCGGGATCGTGCTGGCCGGCAACAAGGAAAGCTGGGCCGAGATCCGCTGGACCGCGCGGGGATGGGCGCGCGAGGATGGCGACACGCTGAGTGGGCAGAGCGAGGTCTGGGCGGTCGGCGATGCGGATGTGCTGGCCGGCGCGCGGGCGCGCGTGGCAGAGCTGGCGCGCCATGTCCATCAGAGGCCGGTACCCGAGCCCTGGGCGGACGTGCTGGCGCAGTTGCCGCATGTGTGAGAGGGGCCGCGCAAGGGAACTGGCGAAGGCTGCGGCAAACGGCTAAGGGTGTCACATGATCTGGACCTTGCCCAACACCCTCACAATCCTGCGGCTGCTGGCGGCGCCGGGCGTGGCGGTGATGTTTCTCTATTTCAACCGGCCCTGGGCGGACTGGTTCGCGCTGGTGCTGTTCATCGGCGCGGCGGTCACCGATTTCTTTGATGGCTACCTCGCGCGGCTGTGGAAACAGGAAAGCCGCTTTGGCGCGATGCTCGACCCGATCGCCGACAAGGCGATGGTGGTGATCGCGATCATGGTGATCACCGGCTATTCCGGCATGAACCCCTGGCTGATCCTGCCCGCCACGCTGATCCTGTTTCGCGAGGTATTCGTCTCGGGCCTGCGGGAATATCTGGGGGCGCGGGCGGCGCTGTTGCAGGTCACGAAGCTGGCCAAATGGAAGACCACCGCGCAGATGGTGGCGATTGCCGTGCTGTTCCTGGGCACCGGGCTCGCCTATCTCGAGGCCGGGCGGCCGCCGCGCGCGGGCGAGGGTGATGTGCCGCCGGGCACGTCCCTTGCGGCGCTGGCCACACTGGCGGGGCTGGGCCTGATCTGGGTCGCGGCGGCGTTGACGGTCGTCACCGGCTGGGACTATTTCCGCAAGGCGCTGCCGATCCTGAGAGAACCGCAATGATCGACGTGATGTATTTTGCCTGGGTGCGCGAACGCATCGGTCTGCCGCGCGAAAGGGTCGAAACGCAGGCTGCGACGGTGGCCGAGCTGGTCGCGGAACTGCGCGCGCGCGAGGACCGCTATGACCTTGCGTTCTCGGACCTGCGCGCGCTGCGCGTGGCGCTGGACCAGGAGCTCGCCGATTTCGACGCACCGCTCGCGGGGGTGCGCGAGGTGGCGTTCTTTCCGCCGATGACGGGTGGCTGATGGCTGTCCGGGTGCAGGAGGCGGCGTTTGACGCCGGGGCCGAGCTCAACGCCTTTGCCGCCGCCGTGGCAGGGGCCGGCGCGGTGGTGAGCTTTACCGGCGTGGTGCGCGACCGCGATGGCGGGCTTTCGCGGATGGAGGTCGAGCATTATCCCGGCATGACCGAACGGGCCATCGCGGCGATGGTCGATGAGGCCCGCGCGCGCTGGGCGCTGACGGGCGCGCTGGTGATCCACCGGCACGGGGTGCTGCAGGTCGGCGCGCCGATCATGATGGTGGCCACGGCCGCGCCGCACCGGGTCGCGGCCTTTGCCGCCGCCGAATATCTGATGGACTATCTCAAGTCGCGCGCGCCCTTCTGGAAGAAGGAGATCACCGCGTCGGGCGCCGCATGGGTCGCGGCGCGCGATGAGGACGAGGATGCGCTCAGCCGTTGGACGGGTGCCGATGACAGGTGAGCACATGGTCATTGACCATGCCCACCGCCTGCATGAAGGCATAGACGATAGTCGGCCCGCAGAAACGGAAGCCTGCACGTTTGAGGTCTTTTGAGATCTGTTCGGACAAGGGCGTGAAGGCCGGCACATCGGCGCCTGTCGCCGGGCTGTTCAGCAGTGGTTTGCCGCCGACATGGTCCCACAGGAACCGGTCAAAGCCCTGCTTTGCCTCGATCTTTTGCCAGGCGCGGGCATTGGTGATGGTCGCCGCGATCTTGCCGCGGTGGCGCACGATGCCCGGGTCGGCAAGAAGCCGGGTGATGTCGGCCTCGCCCCAGGTGGCGATCACATGCGGGTCAAAGCCCGCGAAGGCCGCGCGAAAGGCCTCGCGCTTGCGCAGGATGGTGATCCAGCTCAGCCCGGCCTGAAAACCGTCGAGCACCAGCTTTTCCCACAGCGCGCGGCTGTCATATTCCGGCACGCCCCATTCATGGTCGTGATAGGCCTCGTAGATCGGGTCGGACCCGACCCAGCCGCAGCGTTGCACCGTCACGCCCCCCTGAAAACACCGCCAATTTGCGGCAAATCGCTGTCCTTTACCGGGTATTAGTGACGCAAGGGCCATCTGGGTGCCAGAGCAATCGAGGCGCGCGGCAGATGGCACCACCACCCAAGAGACGTCTTTCGGCCGAGAGCGAGCCGTTTCCGGCTGACCCGTTGCAGCATGCGATGGCGAGCCGCGACAAGGACATCATGTCGCTGGTGAGAAATGCGCTTGCATCGGGGTCCGCGCGGCTGGCCTTTCAGCCTATCGTGCTGGCCAAACAGCCCCGCCAGATCGCGTTTTACGAGGGGCTGGTGCGCGTTCTCGACGATGGCGGACGGATCCTGCCGGCCGCGCTGTTCATGCCGCTGGTCGAGGAGATGGACCTCGGGCGCGAAATCGACTGCACGACAATGCGCCTTGGTCTCGAGATGTTGCGCGTCAACCCGGCGCTGCGGCTGTCGCTCAACGTCTCGGCGCGGTCGGTGGGCGATGGCGCGTGGCGGCGCATCCTCGACGAAGGGCTGGCCCGGTCGCCCCATATCGGCGAGCGGCTGATCCTCGAGATCAGCGAAAGCTCTGCCATGCTGCTGCACGAGGTCATGATCCGCTTCATGGCCGAGATGCAGCCGCGCGGCGTATCCTTTGCGCTCGACGGGTTCGGGGCGGGGATGACGGCCTTTCGCCACCTCAAGGATTTCTTCTTTGACATCGCCAAGGTGGACCGCTGCTTTGTGCGCGACATCGACACCTCGCCCGACAATCAGGTGCTCGCGCAGGCGCTTATCACCGTGGCGCATCAGTTCGACATGTTCACCGTCGCCGAGGGCGTCGAGACGCAGGAAGAGGCCGCCGTGCTGCGGCAACTCGGGATCGGCTGCCTGCAGGGCTATCTGTTCGGCGTGCCCAAATTCTCGCTTTGACGCTAGGTCAATTCCGGTATGCATCGGCACACAATGACGCGATAAACGTTGCTCCATGGCCGCCTTGCCCGTAAAAGGCGAGCATCGGCGGGGGAGCGGCCGGGCGCTGTTGACAGCACTCACCCGATTGGCCCGCCAGCATTGCATTCGAGGGGGAGCCTCCATGACCAACGTCGTTATCGCCTCTGCCGCCCGCACTGCCGTCGGCAGTTTCGGCGGCGCTTTCGTCAACACGCCCGCGCATGATCTGGGCGCTGCTGTCCTGTCCGAGGTTGTGGCCCGGGCCGGCGTGGACAAGGCAGAGGTGAGCGAGACGATCCTTGGTCAGGTGCTGACCGCGGCCCAGGGCCAGAACCCCGCGCGTCAGGCGCATATCAACGCCGGCCTGCCGATCGAAAGCACCGCTTTCGGCATCAACCAGGTCTGCGGGTCGGGCCTGCGGGCCGTGGCGCTGGGCGCGCAGCACATCATGCTCGGCGATGCGTCGATCGTGATCGCCGGGGGCCAGGAAAACATGTCGCTCTCGGCCCATGCCGCGAACCTGCGGCAAGGCACAAAGATGGGCGATGTCACCTATATCGACACGATGATCCGCGACGGCCTGTGGGATGCGTTCAACGGCTACCACATGGGCGTGACCGCCGAAAACGTCGCGAATCAGTGGCAGATCACCCGCGAGATGCAGGACGCTTTTGCCGTCGCCAGCCAGAACAAGGCCGAAGCGGCGCAGAAGGCCGGCAAGTTCGCGGACGAAATCCTGCCCTTCGTCATCAAGACCCGCAAGGGTGACATCACCGTGGATGCCGATGAATACATCCGCCACGGGGCGACGCTCGACGCGATGACCAAACTGCGCCCGGCCTTTGCCAAGGATGGCACCGTCACGGCGGGCAATGCCTCGGGCCTCAACGATGGTGCGGCGGCGGTGCTGCTGATGTCGGCCGACGAGGCGTCGCGCCGCGGGATCGCGCCGCTGGCGCGCATCGCGTCCTATGCCACGGCGGGTGTCGATCCGTCGATCATGGGCGTGGGCCCGATCGCGGCGAGCCGCAAGGCGCTGGAAAAGGCCGGCTGGTCGGTCGCGGACCTCGACCTCGTCGAGGCGAACGAGGCCTTTGCCGCACAGGCGCTGGCGGTGAACAAGGACATGGGCTGGGATCCGGCCATCGTGAACGTGAACGGCGGCGCCATCGCCATCGGCCACCCGATCGGTGCCTCGGGCGCGCGGATCCTCAACACCTTGCTGTTCGAAATGCAGCGCCGCGGTGCGAAAAAGGGTCTGGCGACCCTGTGTATCGGCGGCGGCATGGGTGTGGCGCTCTGCGTCGAGCGCGACTGACCCCGCAATCCCCGACATGCCGCGCAATAATATTGCGCGGCATGTTTCGATTCTATACCAAGATTCCACGACAACTGACTTTTGGAGGAGAGTCCCATGCCCCGTATCGCCCTTGTTACCGGAGGATCGCGCGGAATCGGCGCAGCCATTTCCAAGGCGCTGGTCGCCGCAGGTTACGGCGTGGCCGCGACCTATGCCGGCAATGACGAGGCCGCTGCCGCATTCACCAAAGAGACCGGCATCCGCACCTACAAATGGGACGTCTCGCATTACGACGACTGCGCCAAGGGCGTGGCCCAGGTCGAGGCAGAGCTTGGCCCGATCGACGTGCTGGTCAACAACGCCGGCATCACCCGCGACGCACCGTTCCACAAGATGACGCCGCAGCAGTGGAACGAGGTGATCGGCACCAACCTCACCGGTCTGTTCAACATGACCCATTCGGTCTGGCCCGGCATGCGCGAACGCAAGTTCGGGCGCGTGATCTCGATCTCGTCCATCAACGGGCAGAAAGGGCAGTTCGCCCAGGCCAACTATGCCGCGGCCAAGGCGGGCGACATCGGCTTTACCAAGGCGCTGGCGCAAGAGGGCGCGCGCGCCGGCATCACCGTCAACGTGGTGGCCCCGGGCTATATCAACACCGAGATGATGAGCACGATACCTGAAAAAGTGATGAACGAGGTGATCCTGCCGATGATCCCCGTGGGCCGTCTGGGCGAGGCCGACGAGATCGCGCGCTGCGTTGTGTTCCTCGCGTCCGATCAGGCCGGGTTCATCACCGGGTCCACGCTGTCGGCCAATGGCGGGCAATACATGATCTGACCGCCCCAAAGGCGCGGCTTCTGGCGGGTTGGCCCATTGGTCAACCCGTTTTCGTGTCGGAGAAAAGATGACAAAGGGTTGGGCGACGCTCACAGGGTTCGGAGCGGTGCTGTTGTGGTCGCTGCTGGCGCTGCTCACGGTGCAGACGGCACCGGTGCCACCCTTGCAGCTCAACGCGGTCTGTTTCGGGCTCGGCGGGCTGATCGGGCTGATCTGGGTGGCCGCCACCGGCAGCATGGGCGCGCTGCGTGCGGTGCCGCTGCGGGTCTATGTATTTGGAACGGCCGGGCTTTTTGGGTATCACCTGCTCTATTTCTCGGCTCTGCGGTTGGCGCCGGCTGCCGAAGCCGGGCTGATCGCCTATCTCTGGCCCCTGCTCATCGTCCTGTTGTCCGGCATGCTGCCCGGCGAGAAACTGGTGGCGCGCCACATCTTTGGCGCGCTTTTGGCCTTTGCCGGGGCCGCCCTGATCGTGTCGTCCGGCGCAGCGGGCTTTGATCTGTCCCACGCGCCCGGCTATGCGCTCGCGTTCATCTGTGCGCTGACCTGGGCCGTCTATTCGGTGGTCTCACGCCGGCTTGGGGATGTGCCGACCGCCAGCGTCACAGTTTTCTGCCTTGCGACCTCTCTCTTGTCCGCCGCAGCCCATCTGATGATCGAGACGACTGTCTGGCCCGGTTCCGGGCAAGGCTGGTTCGCAATGGCCGCCCTCGGGCTCGGCCCGGTCGGGCTGGCCTTCTTCATCTGGGATATCGGGGTCAAACGCGGCGATATCCAGTTGCTGGGTGTCGCCTCTTATGCGGCGCCGCTGCTGTCCACGCTCGCGCTCATCCTCGCCGGCATCGCATCGCCGTCCGGCACCTTGCTGGTTGCGGCCGGTCTGATCGCCGGGGGCGCAGCACTGGCGGCCAGCGCCAGCGCGCGCCGCCGGGCAGGCTAATTTGCGCTCAGGCGCGTGATTTCTTCCTTGATGTGCAGTTTCTGCTTTTTCAGCTTCGCGATTTCCAGCGCGTCTGTCGCCGGGCTGCGTTGGGCCACTTCAACGGCCTCAGAGAGGTTTTGGTGCTTTTTCTTGAGCTCCACCAGGTGTGACGACAAGGTCATTCATATCCTCCTCTGATTTGCTTCGATAGTTCAGTGCACCACAGTTTTACACAACTGTCACGCTGCGCGGCAGCATCACGACACACCCAAAGCGTCGGGCAAAAAGATTGCCAAAACTTTAACGTGGCCAGACCAAAGAGGCGGCATCGCGCAAAATCGCCTGCGCTTGTGGCGTATAGCTTTCCGCGTCGCGCAGATGGGCCGGGCCCTCGTGCAGCACCAGAGCAGGCCAGAGCCGGAACGCCGCACGCCCCCCCTTGCGCGCCCGGAGCAGGAACCGCGACGGCGCGGCGCCCGCCCGCCCGGCAACAGGCAGCACCTCGACCGCGCCCAGCCGGTCATCGAGCGCGCCAAGCACGTCAGGCAGGCGCATCACATGCTGGATGAGCGTGAGCCACCCCCCCGGCCGCAGGCGCCGCGTGGCGGTCTCGGCCCAGTCGGCAAGCGGCGTATCCCCCCCCAGCGCAATGTCGCGGCCCGGGTCCTGCGCGGGGCTCGATGCGAGGCGGTCGTAATAGGGGGGGTTGGCGATGACATGGTCGAAAGCCTGTGCCCGCACCCCGCCCGGCAGCGCCCGCAGATCGGCCTCGACCACGTCGAGCGCGAGGCCGTTGTCCTGCGTATTGCGCCGCGCGAGCGCCGCATAGGGCGGCTGGACCTCGACCCCGGTCACGGCCAGACCCGGCACGCGCCGCGACAGGCTGAGCGCGGCCGCCCCGACGCCGCAGCCCAGATCGAGGACGGATTGGCCGGCCTCGGCGGGAATAGCCGCCGCCAGCAGCACCGCGTCCACCCCCGCCCGATAGCCCGCGCGCGGCTGCCACAGCATCAGACGACCGCCGAGAAAGGCGTCGCAGGTCAGCGCGTCATCGGCCCAGGTCGATGTCATTGTCGCGCATCGCCCGTTCCGCGCGGGCCAGATCGTCGTCATGCACCATCAGGCGGCGCGGCAAAATGCCTATCGACCCCTCCAGAACGCTCATGTTTACGTCGAATTGAAAGCAGTCTATACCCTCGCCACTCAGCAGAGCCGAGGCAAAGGCGATGACCGTCGGGTCATTGGTGCGCAAAAGCTCTTTCATACCCCCGAGGTAATGCGCCCCGGGCCCAAAGTCGAGAAGCCGGACCCTGTGATGAGCCTCGATATCGCCGCGACCAAACCGCATGAACGCCTCGCCGCTGCGCTGGCCGGCGATCTGGAGGCCGTGAATGCCATGATCCGGGCGCGGATGGCGTCCGAGAATGCCCCGCGCATCCCCGAGGTGACGGCGCATCTGATCGAGGCTGGCGGCAAGCGGCTGCGCCCGATGCTGACGCTCGCAGCGGCGCGGCTGTGTGGCTATGGCGGTCCCTATCACATCCACCTCGCCGCGACGGTCGAGTTCATCCATACCGCGACGCTGCTGCATGACGATGTGGTGGACGAAAGCGACAAGCGGCGCGGGCGGCCGACGGCCAACCTGTTGTGGGACAACAGTTCTTCGGTGCTGGTGGGTGATTACCTCTTTGCGCGGTCGTTCCAGCTCATGGTCGAGACCGGGTCGCTGCGGGTGCTCGACATCCTCGCCAATGCAGCGGCGACGATTGCCGAGGGTGAGGTGCTGCAACTCACCGCGGCGCGCAACCTCGAGACGACCGAGGAGGTCTATCTCAAGGTGGTGCGCGGCAAGACGGCAGCGCTGTTTTCAGCGGCGACCGAGGTCGGCGGCGTGATCGCAGAGGCCGGGGACGCGGCGCTGCGCGCGCTCCATACCTATGGGGACGCGCTCGGCATCGCCTTTCAGATCGTGGACGACCTGCTCGACTATGGCGGCTCAACGGCGATCGGCAAGAACACCGGCGACGATTTCCGCGAGGGCAAGCTCACGCTGCCCGTGATCCGCGCTATCGCGGCCGGTTCGGCGGATGAGCGCGGCTTCTGGCAGCGCACGATTGCCAGAGGTCAGGTGAGCGACGGTGATCTTGAAACCGCGCAGGCGATCCTGATGCGGCACGGCGCGCTGGACAGCACCCGGCAGGACGCGCTGCGCTGGGCGGGTCTGGCGAGGGCCGCCCTCGACGATCTGCCCGCGCACGACATCCGCGACATGCTGGGTGATCTGGCCGATTACGTCGTGGCAAGGATAAGCTGAGCGGATCGGCCCCCCCCCCGAAACCGGCGCGTTTGGCCGCGTGGGAGCCTCCGGCGGGGATATTTGGGGCAAGATGAAGCCGGGGGCGTCGTGGCGGGGGCGTCGTTCGCGTGATCCCGGCCTTACCTTGCATGGCCTTGCCCGGCCAGGCGCGGCGCCAATCCCTTCATCTTGCTAAAAATATCCTCGCCGAAGGCATCCGAACGCCCAAGAGGCGGGCCGGTTTGTCAGGTGCGTCAGGGAAAAAGGCGCGTCAGCCAAGCAGGCGCGTCAGGCAAGCAGGGGCGCTGGGGCGACCCACCAGTTCATCTGGCGCAACTGGATGGCGCGGGCGATCTGGCGGGCGGTGCCCATGTCGCGCACCAGCGCAAAGCAGGTGGCGCCCGAGCCGGACATGCGCGCAACCAGCACACCCGGCATCTGTCGCAACAGCGCCAGGGCGGTGCCGATCGCGGGCGCGATGGTGATGGCGGCGGCCTCCATGTCGTTGCGCCCCTGCGCGAGCCATGCGGCAAAGGCCGCGAGGTCGCACCCTTTGGGCAGCGGCGCCATCGCGGGGTTGCTGCGCCGGGTCATCGCCTTGAACACCGCTGCGGTGGGGACGGCGACGCGCGGGTTGACCAGAACCAGGGCCGCCTCGGGCAGCGCCGGGGCGGGGCAGAGCACCTCGCCGATCCCCGACATCAATTGTGGGCGCGGCCCGCCAAGGCAGACGGGCACATCGGCCCCGAGCGTCAGCACGGCCGGATCATCTGCGGACAGCGGCGGCACGGACCACAGGTCGCTCAGCAGGCGCAGCGTCGCGGCTGCGTCAGACGAGGCGCTGCCGATCCCGGCCGCATGGGGCAGCGACTTGGTCAGCCGCAGGGTCGCGCCACGGGTCACGCCACGCGCCTGTTGCAGCACACGCGCCGCGCGCAGCACCAGATTGCTGTCGTCCAGCGGCACCCCCTGGGCAAAGGGGCCGCTGACCGTCAGCGACAGCCCGTCCGCCGGCGTCGCGGTGATCTGGTCGCCCAGCCCGGCAAAACCCACGAGGCTGTCGAGCAGATGGTAGCCATCCGCGCGCTGCCCTGTGACATGCAGCGCGAGGTTGATCTTGGCCGGGGCAAAGCCGCCGATCCCCTTGTCCGTGGTCGCGACGTCCGGCTTTTTCACGACGGCGGAACCGTCCGCCGTCGTGGTGCCAGCCGGGGCCCTGCTCATGGTTGCGCTTCTTGGGCGAGGTGGAGCGGCGGCGCGCCCTCTTCGGCGAGCACGAGGTCAAGCCCGATGTCGAGCTTGCGGCGGATGCGCTGCGCGTCGCTGTCCTGCGGGCCAAAGGACAGCGCCCTCTGCCACTGGAACCGCGCCTCGGTCACGCGACCGACCGCCCAGAATGTATCGCCCAGGTGGTCATTGATGATCGGGTCCACCGGCAGCAGGGAGGCCGCGCGTTCCATATGCCCGACCGCCTCTTCAAAACGGCCCAGCCGGAACAGCACCCAGCCCAGTGAATCGACGATGGCGCCGTTCTGCGGTTGCGCGGTGACGGCCTGCTCGATCATCGCCAGCGCCTCGTCGAGGGTCTCGCCCCGTTCGACCAGCGAATAGCCCAGATAGTTGAGCACCTGCGGCTGGCCGGGGTTGAGCGCGAGCGAGCGGCGGAAATCGGCCTCGGCGGCGGGCCAGTCGTCAAGCTCATGCGCGGTGATCCCGCGGGTATACAGGACCAGCCACAGCGCCGGGTCGTCTGGGGGATAAAGGGCCAGTGCGCGCCCGTAGGCGGCATTGGCCTCGCGGTAGCGCTTTTCGCCGCGCAGGGTGTCGCCCAGTGTCACATGGACGGGGGCGAGGTCGGGGTAGCTGCGGGCGAGTTGCTCGAGCACTTCGATGGCGGTGTCGTTGCGCCCGGCCCGGCGCAATGCGGCCGCCCGGCCCAGTTCAGCGGCGTGAAAGGCCGGGTCGTCGCGCGGGACGCGGTTGAAGGCCGCGTTGGCAAGGTCGAACTGCCCCATTTCGTCAAAGAGCCGCGCCGAGGCGAGGATCGCGTCGATGTGGCCGGGGTCCAGGTAGGTCGCGATATGCAGATAGGCCGAGACCAGCGCCGGCCCGGTTTCGCCCTCGAGGGCTGCGGCGACGGAAAACAGCGTCTCGGCCATGCCTTCGCGGGCATCCTGCACCACGTCAAAGGGCAGCGCATCGCCTTGCTCCAGCGCCTCGCGGAGGGAGGCGAGGCTCGGGTCGATCCGCGGACCAAAGACGGCGTCGATCCGCGCGATGGCGTCCGCGTTGCGGCCAAGCTGGCTGAGGACCTGCGCATAGGCGATGGTGGCGCGGCGGGTCCGGGCCATCCCCTCTTGCGGGGGCAGCGCAAAGATCGCCTCCGCCGCCTCGAAGTCGCCCACAGCGGCAAGCGCGAGCGCCTTGTGGTAAAGGCCAAAGCCGCGCTGACCCGGCGCGTCGATCACCTCGTCAAAGGCCGACAGGGCGGGGCCCATCCGGCCTTGACCGACATAGGCCCAGGCCCGCGCGAGGCCATCGACCACCGGGCCGACGGTCTGGCCGGCCTCGAGGGCCGAAAGCACGCCGCGCCAGTCGCCTTGCCGTGCCGCCTCGCCCAGCAACAGCAGATGCGCGGTCTGGCTGCTGGCGCGACTGTCGCGCAGCGCCTCGGCCAAGGGCAGGGCGCGGTCCATCTCGCCCAGGATGATGAGCGAGGTGAGCGCGTTTTCCAGCAGGGCAGGATTGGTCTGGTCGTCGCGCAGCGCCTTGAGAAACCATGTCGCTGCCGCTTCGAAGTCGCTGGTCTGGCCCGCCGCCCGTGCGGCGAGGTAGGCGCCGGCGTCGGCCCTTGCCGGCGTCGCGGGCAGCGTGAGGGCGGTTGCCCCGGCCAGCGCGATGAAAGTCAGCGAGCGAAGGGCGAATGCGCGCAAGGCCATGCGTCGGGATCTCCTGCCTGAGAGTGCGGTCACAAGGCTAGGGCCAAGCGTGCGGCGGTGCAATGCGGCGCTGCGGCGGAAATCCGCCTTGTGGCGGTTTCCCGCGCCTAAGGCCGGTTTCGGGCCGATCACATGTTCGGGTAGTTCGGCCCGTCGCCCCCCTGGGGCACCGTCCAGACGATGTTCTGGCTGGGGTCCTTGATGTCGCAGGTCTTGCAATGCACGCAGTTCTGGAAGTTGATCTGGAAGCGCGCGTTGGCGCCTTCGCCCACCACCTCATAGACCCCGGCGGGGCAATAGCGCTGCGCGGGTTCGGCATAGCGCGGCAGGTTGACAGCGATCGGGATCGCGGGGTCGGTCAGGCGCAGGTGCGGCGGCTGGCTTTCCTCGTGGTTGGTCATGGAAAAGCTGACATTGGTCAGCCGGTCAAAGGACAGCCTGCCATCGGGTTTGGGATAGTCGATGGGCTTGTGTTTCGCCGCCGGTTCCGTCGCCGCGGCGTCGGTCTTGCCATGCTTGAGCGTGCCGAAGAGCGACAGGCCCAGCAGGGTGTTCGTCCACATGTCGAAGCCGCCGAGACCCAGCGAGGCCATAAGCCCGTAGCGCGACCACAGCGGCTTGACGTTGCGCACGCGTTTCAGGTCGCGGCCGACAGGCCCGTTGCGCAGGGCGGCGTCATACTCGGCCAGCGTGTCGCCGGACCGGCCGGCGGCGATGGCGGCATGGGCGGCCTCGGCCGCGTGGATGCCCGACAGCATCGCATTGTGGTTGCCCTTGATCCGCGGCACGTTGACCAGCCCGGCCGAACAGCCCAGCAGCGCGCCGCCGGGAAAGGCCGTCTGCGGGATCGACTGCCAGCCGCCTTCGCTGATCGCGCGGGCGCCATAGGCCACCCGTTTGCCACCCTTGAGCAGGTCAGCCACCATCGGGTGATGCTTGAACCGCTGGAATTCCATATAGGGCGACAGATAGGGGTTCTTGTAATTCAGGTGGATCACAAAGCCCAGATAGACCTGATTATTCTCGGCGTGATAGATGAACGACCCGCCGCCCGCCGCGCCCCCCAGCGGCCAGCCCATCGTATGGGTGACGCTGCCGGGGCGGTGTTTGGCGGGGTCGATCTCCCAGATCTCCTTCATGCCGAGGCCGTATTTCTGCGGCTCGCGGCCTGCATCGAGCCCATGCCGCGCGATCACCTGTTTGGACAGTGAGCCGCGCACGCCCTCGGAGAGGAACACGTATTTGCCCAGAAGCTCGAGCCCCGGCTCATAGGCGGGGCCGGGGGTGCCATCGGCCTCTTTGCCGAATTCGCCCGCGACCACGCCGCGCACCTCGCCGTTCTCGCCCCAGACGATCTCGGAGCAGGACATGCCGGGAAAGATCTCGACCCCCAGCGCCTCGGCCTGTTCGGCCATCCAGCGGCAGACATTGCCCATGCTCACGATGTAATTGCCGTGGTTGTTCATCAGGGGCGGCATCAGCGCATTGGGGACGCGCACCTGCCCGGCCTCGCCCAGCATGTAGAACGCATCGCTGCTGACCGGCGTGGTCACGGGCGCGCCGCGGTCCTTCCAGTCGGGCAACAGCCGGTCAAGCCCGCAGGTGTCGAGCACCGCGCCCGACAGGATATGCGCGCCAACCTCGGAGCCCTTTTCCATCACCACCACCGACAGGTCGGGGTCAAGCTGTTTGAGCCGGATCGCCGCCGACAGGCCGGCGGGGCCGGCGCCGACGATCACAACATCATATTCCATGGCTTCGCGGGTGATCTGGGTCATGGGGCGTCCTTTTTGGTGCCTGTCCGGGCGCGGGGTCCGGCATCTCTGCCGCGGCGGGTCATTATATTGCGTCTCCGAAATAACCGCTGGTGCGGTGCGGGGCAATCGCGACACAGCGTTATTTGCAGAGGCAGCGACACGCTTGTGCCTGTGTTTTCATGCTCGTGCGGCGGGGGCCACTTGACTTGGTCCCCCGCGCGCGGGTTATGAACGTCGGATCACAGGTTCAGCCGCCCGAGGAGGGTGCACCACGCCATGGAAAAGATACCGCTGACGCGCGCCGGCTATGACAAGCTGGACGCGGAACTCAAGCAGCTCAAATCGGTCGAACGTCCTGCGATCATTGCGGCGATCTCCGAGGCGCGTGCGCATGGCGACCTGTCAGAGAATGCCGAATACCACTCTGCCAAGGAAAAGCAGTCCTTTATCGAAGGCCGCATCAAGGAGCTCGAGGGCGTGATCTCGCTCGCCGATGTGATCGACACCTCGCGCCTCTCCGGCACGATCAAGTTCGGCGCGACCGTGGCGCTGGTCGATGAAGAGACCGACGAGGAAAAGACCTATCAGATCGTGGGCGAATACGAGGCCGACATCGAAAACGGCCGGCTCAACATCAAATCGCCGCTTGCCCGCGCCCTGATCGGCAAGGACGAGGGCGACAGCGTCGAGGTCCGCACGCCGGGCGGGGAGCGCAGCTATGAGATCCTGCGCATCAGTTACAGCTGATGGGGCCGGGCGCCGCGTCATGATGGCAACGAGGGCCTGAGCATGGCCGACATCCAGGGCAAACCCGAATTGCCGCCAGCCCTGCAGACCGGGCTGGGCGGGCAGGGCACGCCGTCCGCGCCGCGCGAAGGCCTGTCGCCGACCGAGATCATCGCCGGCGGGCTCAGCGTGCTGTGGCTGGTGCTGGCGGGCGGGTTTTTCCTGCTGATCCCACCCGGCGACGGCCTTGGCCAGGGATTCGACAGCCTGCGGTTCGTGATGATCATCGTGGCCATCTTCATGCCGGTGGCGATGATCTGGGTGGCCGCGGCCGCCACGAAATCCGCCCGCGTGATGCGCGAGGAATCGCGCCGCCTGCACGCCGCGATCGACGCGATGCGGCAGACCTATCTGGCCGACCGGCAGGCGCGCGGGGCGCAGGGCGCCGCCCCGTCCACGGTCGAACGCAAGCTGGCCGAGATCGCGCAGGCCACGCGGCAGACGGAATCCGCGCTCGCCACCTTTACCTCGTCGCGCGATCCGCGGGCAGCGGCCCCTCGCCCGCAGGCCAGGGCTGTGGTGCCCGACGACCAGCCGACGCTGGCGCTGGGCACCCCCGCGGACGAAATCGGCCCGCCCCTGTCGCGCGCCGACATGATCCGCGCGCTGAACTTTCCCGACACCGACAAGGACGAGGCGGGTTTTGCCGCGCTGCGCCGCGCGCTCAAGGATCGCACCGCACGGCAACTGGTGCAGGCCTCGCAGGATGTCCTCACACTTTTGTCGCAGGACGGCATCTATATGGACGACCTGCGCCCCGACCGCGCCAAGCCCGAGATCTGGCGCCGGTTCGCCAAAGGCGAGCGCGGCCGCGCTGTGGCGGCGCTGGGCGGTGTGCGCGACCGGTCCTGCCTTGCGCTCACCATCGGGCGGATGCGCGAGGACACGATCTTTCGTGATGCGGCGCACCATTTCCTGCGGCTGTTCGACCGGATGCTGATCGCGTTCGAGCCCGAGGCGACCGACGAGGACATCGCCGACCTGTCCGAGACGCGCACCGCGCGCGCCTTCATGCTGCTCGGGCGGGTGACCGGGGCGTTCGACTAGGCGACCTGGCGCACCATGGTGGTGGCCGAGCGGAAGCCGAACACATGGCGTAGCGCGCCGATGTCCTGCACGGCGACCACCACGAAACCGCAGCGCTCATATAGGCTCTTGGCGCGGGTGTTGCTGTCGATCACGTCGAGGCGCACCTCGCGGTAGCCGCGCGCGACGGCCTCGGCCGCAATGGCGTCGAGCAGCCGCGTGCCCACCCCCAGCCCGCGCGCCTCGGGCGCGACAAAGATGCCATCCATCAGGAAACGCGCGTTTTCGGTGTCGCTCTCGAGCGCGCTCAGCAGGCCGATGCGCCAGGCGGCGCCGATCAGCCCATAGACCTGCCGCACCTCGCGAAAGCCGCCGCCGACCAGCGCCCCCTCCCAGGTCTTGAACCCCGCGACGCCCAGCAGCGCCCCGTCGCGGCGGCGCACGCAGATCGCGTGATCGGGCGACAGCACCTTTTCGAAATAGGCCAGCGCCTTGCGCTCGGGCCCCATGACACGGCCCAGTTTCGCGCCGAAAGCGCCCCAGTAAAGCCGGGCGATCAGCGGCCTGTCGGCATCCGCAAACCCATGCTCGACGATCACCTGCTCACCTCTGCCCCGGCTGCTGCCTTGAGCCATTCTTCATGGCCCACGCCAAAAATCCAGCCCTCTGGATCCGCGGGCCGGTCGAGCATGGCTGCCAGCCTGTCGTGAGGCAATGCGGCAATGGCGCGGGCGAGGATGCGCATCTGCGCGCGGTCGCGGATCTCGCCTTCGGCCGCGAGGGCCGCGATGGTGGGGGTGATGAGCGAGGGCCAGACCTCGAGCAGCGTGATCTGGCGCTGCGCCGCCTCGAACGGCCAGACGCCGAGGCGCGCACCATGGCGCGCGCGCAGGCGTGCCAGCACCGGCATCCCGGTCAGCACCTGAGATCCCACCGCCCCCGCGCCGCCCAACTGCCAGCAGGCAAAGCTGCCCTTGGCCGCCCGTTCGGTCGCGCGCCGCTCGGGCTGCCAGCGGAACGTGCGCTCGCGGCCCTTGCGCGGCAGGTCGGGGATGTCGCGCGCCAGCCCGTTGAACCAGAAAGGCCCATGGCCCGGAAAGCCGCGGTTGATCGTGGCGGCGAGGTCAAAGCGGTTGTTGCGCCGCGGCGTGTCCTCGATCCGGGCCGCGACCCAGTCCCACAGCGCCAGCGGGTCGGGGTCGCCGGTGAGCGCCGCGGCAAAGCCCGCCGGAAAGGCAAAGGCAAAGTCGAAGCCGAGGCAGACGCGCCGCCCGGCCTGCGCTTCGGCATCGAGCGTCGCGGTGATCCAGGCCTCGGCCAGGGCGCGGTTGCGCAGATAGACCGGGTCGCGGTCGATACCGCCCTGCGTGATCCCGGCCCAGATCGCATCCTTGCGCGGGCGCGGGCCGGTGTCATTGCCCCCCGACCAGTCGATCATGATGACCGTGTCGAAGCCAGTCACAGCCCGGCGTCCCGCGCAATGAAATCGGCAATGGCCGTGATGTCGTCAAGGTCGAGCAGCGGGCGGTCTGTCGCAAGCGCGCTGTCACAGGCGATGGCGCGCACGGTCGGATCGCCGGGCGCGATCAGCGGGTGGCCGGTGGCGGCGCGATGCACCTCGACCTTGGGGTGGCTGTCGCGCTTGTAGCCTTCGATCAGCACCAGATCGACCGGGTCCATCCGCGCAAGAAGCTCTGCGAGCGCAGGTTCGTCGGCGCCGCGCAGCTCGCTCATCAGCACCCAGCGGGTGCCGGTCGCGAGCATCACCTGCCTGGCGCCTGCCGCGCGGTGGCGAAAGGTATCCTTGCCGGGCTGGTCGAGGTCAAAGGCGTGATGCGCGTGTTTCACCGTCGAGACGCGCAGGCCGCGGGCGGTAAATTCGGTGACAAGCCGTTCGACCAGCGTGGTTTTCCCGGCGTTCTTGTAGCCGATGATGCCACAGGTTTTCATAGCCAGCCCTCAGCCAGCGCCAGATCGGCCGGCGTGTTGATGTTGAAGAACGGGTCGGGCGGGCCTGCCGCGAAATCCGCCTCGCCCACGCCGTGATGGGTGACGAAGGCCATCACCCTGCGCTGGCCCGTGTCGAGCGCGCGGCGCAGGTCGGCTGCAAGGGACACGGGCCAGAGCGCGCAGGTCGGGTGCGCCTGCCCGCCGCTGGTCGCGATGGCAATGGGCGCCGTCCTCGCCGCCAGATGCAGACGCGCGACCAGGTCGCGCGGCAGAAACGGGGTATCTGCGGGGACGGTGACGACATGCGCCGCCCCCTGCGCCTGTGCCCAGAGCATTGCCGCCAGCACGCCTGCCAGCGGGCCGGGTTGGCCGGGCAGCGTGTCGGCCAGCACCGGCAGGTTCAGCCGGGAAAACCGCGCGGCATCGCCATTGGCATTGATGGCGATGCCGCCGACCTGTGGCCGCAGCCGGTCGATCACCGCATCCATCACGGTGCCATCACCAAACCGCAACAGGCCCTTGTCGCCGCCCCCCATCCGGGTGGCGCGGCCGCCGGCGAGAATGACAGCGGGAATGACAGCGGGAATGACGGCGGGAATGACGGCAGGAATGACGTCGGGACTGACGGCAGAGCTGGTGGCGCCGGGGTGCGCGGTCATGTCGCCATCGGACAATGCCAGGCCGGGCCGGATCAGTTTATCCCCCGTTGTCATCCCCGCCCCGCCGTTCTACCGATACCGCCTGCCACCCTCAGGAGACTAGGACAGCGCCATGCCCGCCGCCACTGCCAAATCCGCCTTCTGGCTGGGGTTTCGGGACGGCGTGCCGTTCCTGCTCGTCTTGGCGCCGTTCGGAATCCTGTTTGGGGTCGCGGCTACGGAGGCGGGATTGCCGCTGCTGGAAACCATGCTGTTTTCCATCGTGGTGATCGCGGGCGCATCGCAATTCTCGGCCTTGCAACTGATGGTCGATGCGACGCCGACGCTGATCGTGCTGGCGACCGCACTTGCCGTCAATCTGCGCATGGCGATGTATTCGGCCTCGCTCACCCCCTATCTGGGGCAGGCGCGCCTGTGGCAGCGGGCGCTGATCGCCTATTTCCTCGTCGATGCGACCTATGCCTGCGCGATCAGCCGGTTCGAGCGCGAGCCCGGATGGGACCTGCGCACGCGGGTTGCGTATTTCTTTGGCGCGGTCGCACCGGTGTGCCCGTCGTGGTATGTGCTCACGCTGATCGGGGCGCTGATCGGCACGGCGATTCCGGCCTGGCTCGCGCTCGATTTCGCGGTGCCGATCTGCTTTCTCGCGATGATCGGACCGATGCTGCGGACGCTGGCGCATCTGGCGGCGGCGCTCACTTCGGTCACGCTGGCGCTGGTGCTGGCCTTTGTGCCCTATTCGCTTGGGCTGCTGGTGGCGGCGCTGGCGGCGATGATGGTGGGCGCCTGGGTCGAGACGCGGATGGAGCGGGCGGCATGATCGGCACGGCGACGATCTGGACGGTGATCGTGGTGCTGGGGGCGGGGACGTTCCTGATCCGGGTCTCGTTTCTGGGGTTGATCGGGAAGCGGCCGCTGCCGGCCTGGGTGCTGCGGCATCTGCGCTATACGGCGGTGGCGGTGCTGCCGGGGCTGGTGGCGCCGCTGGTGCTGTGGCCGGCGGCAACGGGCGGCGCGCCCGACCTTGCGCGCGGGATGGCGGCGCTGGCCACGGTGGGGATCGGCCTGTGGTCTCGCAATGTGCTGGCAGCGATGGTGGCGGGGGCGGTGGTGCTCTACTCTGTCCTGGCGCTGGCGGGATAGGGCGGCGCCTCCGGCGGGAGTATTTCTGGCACAGAGAAGCCGGGGGTCTGCGCGTCAGTCGAGACGGGCGTTCGCGAGCACGCTGCTGTTGTCGTCGGGGTCGTATTCGCGGAGGGTCCGGGTCGTGACGCCGGGCAGGCGGGCAAAGCGCGTCTCGAGCCGGTCGGGCAGGAAGGTCACGTTGATGATGTCGAACCCCGGCAACTGGCGCAGGATGTCGGAGGTGGCGCGGGTGCAATTGGCCTTGGCCACCGGGCCATAGCCCAGGGCCAGGCGCAGGGCCTGTTCGGCGGTGGCGGCGGGGACCTCGATGGTCTGCACCACGACGAAATAGGACATGCGGGCGTGGAAGGAGATATAGATATCGGCCACGCGCGGCGTGATGCCAAAGTGCACGTCGTTGCGTTCGGGGATGGTGGGGTGAGAAAAGGAGCCGGCGGGGTCGAAGATCACGCGCTGGCTGGCGTTGATCATCAGGCTGGTATGCGCGCCGGCCTCTGACCCCACATTGCGCACGGTGAAGAGCGTCAGCGCCGGCGGGCCGTCATGCACATAGGCTGCGCGCGCGACCGCTTCGTCGGGGGCCCAGACGGGCTGGCCGGTGCAGCCGGCAAGGACCAGCGGCAGGCCGATGAGGACGGTGCGCCGCTGCATCGGGCCGGTCAGGCGTTGACCAGTGCCATGAAGATCAGGACCGCGACGATCACCATCGCCGCCTTGGCCGACATCGACATGAAGCCGGCAAAGGTCTTTTCCTGAACGCTGATATCCATTTCGCCATGCTTGTGGTCGGCCATCGCAAGCTCCTCTTCTGTGCTTGGGAGACGGTTAGCGGATATTTGCGCCGCTGTCACGCCCGACCCGAGGGGCAAAGGGTCACATCCGGGTCAGGCGCGGGTGCTGCTGTCGAGTTCGGTCGCGAGGCGGAAGCCGATGCGCTGCGGAGCCGCCTGTGCGCCGGGCCGGGGCAGGGCGCGCAGCATGACGTTGAGCTGCGTGACATGCTGGATCAACTGGGTGCGGCCGCCCTCTTCGTCGGTGCCGTAGAAGGTGACGATGTCGGGGTCAAAATAGCCGTTCCCCTCGATGCGGATCACGCCGGTGTCGCTGCCGGCAAAGCCCATGGCGATTTCCTCGTCGTTGTTCAGCCGTGCCTCGAAGTTGCGGATGTAGAGGATCAGCCGCTCATAGGCCCAGCGCGCGGCGCTCTTGGCGGCGTTCGACTGCATCGCGGGCGGCAGGTCTTCCTCGCAGGTGCCGGTGCAGGCAGCATCGACATGGACCTCGCGCAGGCGGGGCAGGACGGCGTTTTCGGCGGCCTCGGCAGAGGTGGCGATGGTGTCGTCCATGGGCGGCTCCTGTGCTGTCGGACCAGTGCTAGCGCAGGCTCAGGCGCTCTGCCAGAGCCATGCGCCATCCGCGTCCAGCCAGCGACGCGCGCGGCCCGTCTGGTGCAGGTGGTTGAGGTGGCCCAGCGCCTCGGCCAGTGCGAGGCCATATTCCGCCGCGCCGATCTGGCGTTTGTAGAGCGTGGGAAAGCAGTCGGTCGCGCGGTGGGGCGACGCGAGGAAATCGGTGAGCCGGGCCAGCGCAGCGTGGTGGTTGTCAACCATCTGGCGCAGGCGGGCGGGCAGGCCGGTATAGGGCAGCTTGTGCCCCGGCAGGATGAGTTGATCGGCGCGGGCATGGGGCGCCAGGCGGGTGCAGGCGGCCAACCAGTCGCCCACGGTATCGGCCTCGGGTTCGGTCGGATAGACGCCGAGGTTGGGGCTGATCGAGGGCAGGACCTGGTCGCCGCCCAGCACCAGCGTATCCTCGCGCGACCAGAGTGTCGCGTGTTCGGGCGCGTGTCCGTCGCCCATGCGGATGTCCCATGTCCGCCCGCCCAGCGTCACGCTCTGCCCTTCGATCAGGCGGGTGTAGCCCAGCGGCAGCGGGTCCACGCAATCGGCAAAGTTGAAGGGGCGGGTGGTGGCGCGGGCGGCCAGCGCCCCGGCGTCCATCCCCGCGCGGCGGTAAAAGCCCTGCGCCTCGGGCGGCGGCAGCGCCTGCGCGTCGAGCGTCAGCATCCGCGCCATCAGCCAGCCGGTGCGCGGCATCAGCAGCTCTGCCCCCTGCGCGATGAACCAGCCGGCGAGGCCGACATGGTCGGGGTGGTGATGCGTGACCAGCACGCGGCGCACCGGCTTGCCGGCGAGTGGCCCGGCCAGCAGTGTGGCCCAGGCGGCGCGGCTTGCGTCGGTCGCCATGCCGGTGTCGATGAGCGCCCAGCCGTCGCCCTCGTCGAGCGCATAGACATTGACGTGGTCAAGCTTCATCGGCAGCGGCAGGCGCATCCACAAGACCCCGGGTGCGACCTCGGTCGCCTGTCCCGGCGCCGGCGGGTCGGCAAAGGGGTGGCGGATCTCTTCGCCGCCCGGCGCTGCGGAGGTCATGCGGCGAGGTCGTCGGGGGTGATCGCCATCAGGTCGCCCGCCCCTTCGCGGACATGGGCGAGCAGGCCCGCATGTTCGGGCAGCAGGCGGCGGATGTAGAAGGTGGCGAGCCGCAGGCGCGCATCATCGCCCGCCAGCGCCGCCGCCAGATGCGCCTGCCCGCCCAGCACGCGGGCAAAGGCGCGCAGATAGGGCACGGCGCCCGCGAAACGGTCGGTCAGGTCGGCGCGCGACAGCAGCCATTCGGTCGTCTCGCGCAGGGTTTCGGCGGCCTGCCAGACGGCCTCGGCCAGCGCGGGCTGGCTGGCGCGCGCGGCCTCGGCCCCGGCCAGCACATCGTCGAGCAGGCGGAACACGGCCTCACCGCCATCCGCGAGCTTGCGCGCGACAAGGTCCATCGCCTGGATGCCGTTCGTGCCCTCGTAGATCGCGGTCACGCGCACATCGCGGCTGAACTGCGCGGCGCCGGTTTCCTCGATAAAGCCCATGCCGCCGTGCACCTGCACGCCCAGCCCCGCCATATCGACACCGGTATCGGTGCCAAAGGCTTTGGCAATCGGTGTCAGCACGCCGGCGCGCGCCTTCCATGCCGCGTCACCCGTCGCGGTCGCCATGTCGATCGACTTGGCGCAGGCCAGCGCGATGGCGCGGGCGGCAAAGGTTTCGGCGCGCATGGTGGCCAGCATCCGGCGCACATCGGCATGGTCGGCGATACTGCCGGTGGGTCCGCCGGTGCGGCCCTGCACCCGGCCCAGCGCATAGGCCAGCGCGGCCTGCGTCGCGGCTTCGGCCACGCCGACGCCCTGCACGCCGACACCGAGCCGGGCGTTGTTCATCATGGTGAACATCGCGGCCATGCCGCCATGGGGTGCGCCGACCAGCCAGCCGGTGGCGCCTTCGTAGGCCATCACGGCGGTGGGCGAGCCATGCAGGCCCAGCTTGTGCTCCAGGCTCATCACCCGCAGGCTGTTGGGCTGGCCGGGGTTGCCCGCCGCATCGGGGATCAGCTTGGGCACCATGAACAGGCTTATGCCCTTGGTCCCCGGCACGCCATCGGGCAGCCGGGCGAGCACGAGGTGGCAGACATTGGCGGTAAAGTCGTTGTCGGCCCAGGTGATGTAGATCTTTTGCCCGGTGATGGCATAGCTGCCGTCGCCATTCGGCTCGGCCTTTGTGCGCAACGCGCCCACGTCGCTGCCTGCCTGCGGCTCGGTCAGGTTCATCGTGCCGCACCATTCGCCCGAGATGAGTTTGGGCAGATAGACGGATTTGATCTGCTCGCTGGCGTGATGGTCGAGCGCCTCGATCTGGCCCTGCGTCATCAGCGGGTTGAGCTGCAACGACAGGCAGGCGCCGGCCATCATGTCGTTGACGGCGGTGGTGAGCGTCATCGGCAGGCCCAGACCACCGGCCTCGGCCGGGGCGGCCATGCCGACCCAGCCACCATCGGCAATCGCGCGGTAACCCTCGGCAAAGCCGGGGCTGGTGCGCACCACGCCGTTTTCCAGCCGCGCGGGGTGCTTGTCGCCCGCGCGTTGCAGGGGGGCCAGCACCTCGTCACACAGCTTGCCCGCTTCGGTCAGGATCGCATCGACCATGTCGGGCGTGGCTTCGGCAAAGCGGTCGGTCGCGGCGATATCGGCAAACCCCACCACATGGTCAAAGAGAAAGCGGACATCGTCAGTGGGGGCGTGGTAGGGCATCTGGGCGGCTCCGTAGCGGTCTATGGCTTGGCATGACTGGATGCCATGTCTATGTGTCGCGTCAATGGCTCGCAGGGTAGGCCCCTGCCGCCCCCCCGCAACAGAAACGCCACGTCATGACCGCCGCCGCCACCCGCCTTTTGCCTGCCGATGCGGCGGGGCTCGCCACGGCGGCGGAGTTGCTCGCGCGTGGCGGGATCGTCGCCTTTCCGACCGAGACGGTCTATGGCCTGGGCGCCGACGCGCGCGACGACATGGCGGTGGCGCGGGTGTTCGCGGCCAAGGGGCGGCCGGCCTTCAACCCGCTGATCGTGCATCTGCCCGACCTCGCGGCGGCGCAGGCCCTGTGCGATTTCACGCCGCAGGCGCTGGCGCTGGCCGATGCGTTCTGGCCGGGCGCGCTGACGCTGGTGCTGCCGTTGCGCCCCGGCGCAGGCGTGTCGCGGCTGGTGACGGCGGGGCTCGACACGCTGGCGGTGCGGGTGCCGGACCATCCGGTCGCACAGGGGCTCTTGCGCGCGTTCGGCGGGCCGGTGGCGGCGCCGTCGGCCAATCCGTCGGGCCGGATCAGCCCGACCACGGCGGCGCATGTGATGGCGGGGCTCGACGGGCGGATCGACGCGATCGTCGATGGTGGCGCTTGCGGGGTGGGGCTGGAATCGACGATCGTCGGCTGCGCGGGCGCGCCAGTGCTGCTGCGCGCGGGCGGGCTGCCGGCCGAGGCGGTAGAGGCCTGCCTGGGCATGACGCTGCAGCGCCCTGACGCGGCGCAGATCACCGCGCCGGGGCAGACCGCCTCGCATTACGCGCCGCAAGGCACCGTCCGGCTGGAGGCTGTCGCAGCCGCGCCGGGTGAGGTCATGCTGGGCTTTGGCCCGATCGCGGGTGACCTGACACTGTCAGCGACGGGCGATCTGACCGAGGCTGCGGCAAACCTCTTTGGCCATCTGCACCGGCTCGACGCGATGGGGGCGGCGCATATCGCTGTCGCGCCGATCCCCGATCATGGCTTGGGCCGCGCGATCAACGACCGGCTGCGGCGGGCTGCGGCGCCGCGGGTTTGCGACGCCCCCGCAGCAAGGTGAACACGCCGCTCGCCACGACAATCGCGCTGCCGATCAGCGTCAGCGCGTCGGGGTCCTCCCCGAACACCAGCGCCGCCAGCGCCATCGCAAAGACCAGCCTTGTGTAGCGCCAGGGCGTGATCGTGCCGACATCGCCCGACCGCATCGCCACGGTCAGCGCGTAATAGGCGCTCACGCCAAACACGGTCGCGCCCAGCAGATAAAGCCCCTCGCGCGCGTCGGGCACCTGCAAGCCACCTTGATAAGCAGCGAGAATCGCCCCCGCCACGCTGAGCATGGCAAAGCCGCAGATGCCAAGCTGCATGTTCGACAGCACCGGCGGCGCCGCGCGCGTGGCAAGGTCGCGCCCGACAAAACCCAGCATCCCCGCGACGGCCAGCAATGACAGCACGTCAAAGCCATCGGTCCCCGGCCGCAGGATCACCATCACGCCGCAGAAGCCCACCGCGATGGCGAGCCAGCGCCGCCAGCCGACCTTTTCCCCCAGGAAAAGCGCCGCCCCCGCGACCACAACCAGAGGTGCAGCTTGCAGGATCGCGGTCGCCGTCGTCAGCGGGATCAGCACAAAGGCCAGCGCGTAGAAAAGCCGCCCCACAACCTCGAAGGCCGAGCGCAGCAGGATCGGCCGGCTGAGGTAGGCCGGATGCAGGATGCGCTCGCCCCGCGCCAGCGTGAGCAGGACAAAGCCCAGCGTGCCCGCAAGGCCGAACAGCAGCAACACCTCGCCCAGCGGGATCGTGCGCGCGGCGGCCTTGAGCAGCACATCCTCGACCGCGAAACCCGCCATGCTGGCGATCATGAAGAGGCTGCCCACGACATTGCCGTAGGCCTGCGCGGGCAGCTTTGCGGTCATTGTCAGGTCAGCAGCCCCGCATGGACCATCGCCGCGCGCACCGCATCCCTGGTCGCGTCGGTGAGCGGGGTCAGTGGCGAGCGGACCTCGTCGCGGCACATGCCAAGCAGCGACAGGCCGTATTTCGCCCCGGCCACGCCCGGCTCCATGAAGATCGCCTCGTGCAGCGGCATCAGCCGGTCCTGATAGCCGCGCGCCGTCGCATAGTCGCCCGCCTGCATGGACTCCTGAAACGCGGCGCACAGGGCAGGCGCGACATTCGCGGTGACCGAGATGCAGCCATGCCCGCCCATCGCGTGAAAACCCAGCGCCTGTGCATCCTCGCCGGACATCTGGATGAAATCCGGTCCGCAGGTGATGCGCTGGCGCGACACGCGCGCCACGTCGCCGGTCGAATCCTTCACGCCCACGATCATCGGCAGGCGCGCAAGCTCGCCCATTGTGGCCGGGGTCATGTCCACCACCGACCGGCCGGGGATGTTGTAGATGATGATCGGCAGCCCGCAGTCTGCGGCGGCGGTGAAATGCGCGATCAGACCGCGCTGCGTGGGCTTGTTGTAATAGGGTGTGACGACCAGTGCCGCGTCGGCGCCGGCGGCCTTTGCCGCCTGCACCAGCCGCACGGTTTCAATCGTGTTGTTGGACCCCGCGCCCGCCACCACGGGCACCCTGCCCGCCGCCTGCCGCACGACAGTGGCAACGACGAGATCATGCTCCTCATGGCTCAGCGTCGGGCTCTCGCCCGTGGTGCCCACCGGCACGAGGCCGTGGCTGCCCTGCGCGATATGCCAGTCCACGAGTTTCTTGAGCGTATCCAGATCGACCTGGCCGTTCGCGAACGGCGTGACGAGGGCGGGGAGTGACCCTTGGATCATGGCACGCTTCCTGTTGTTCTGGGCCGCGACCCTGGCAGAGTCGCGCACCTGTTGTCTAACGCGAGATCTCTAGTCGCCTTTCCGCCCATTGCCAAGTTTGTGAGTTGCGTCGCGCGGCCCCTCGTCTAGGCTTGTTGCAAAACAAGTGTCCGAGCAACCACCCCATGCGTCACCTGATCCTGTCCGCGGCCCTGTGTCTGGGTCTCGTCGCCCCTGGGCTGCACGCGCAGGGCGGGATCGGCTATGCCGCAGCCACCGCCGCGATAGCGGCCGAGGATTGGGACCTCGCCTATGCGCTGGCCACGCCCGAGGGGGACATCGCGCGCGACCTTGTCACCTGGCAGCGCCTGCGCGCCGGGGCGGGGACGTTTCCCGACTATGGGCGATTTCTGGCCGCGCGGCCCGATTGGCCCGGCCTCGACCGCCTGCGCGCGAAGGGAGAAGAGGCGATCACCCCCGACACGCCGCCCGCCGAGGTCGTGGCCTATTTCGCCACCGCCAAACCGCAGACCGGGCAGGGCGCGGCCCGGCTGGCCGAGGCGCTGGCGCTGTCGGGGCGCAACGATGCCGCGCGGGACGTGCTGCGCGAGGCCTGGCTGGGGCTGGGCCTGACCGACGAGGGGCAGGCGGCGCTGATGGCGCTCGATGCCACCGCGCTCGCCCCCCATCATGTCGGGCGCACCGATGCGATGCTCTGGCGCTGGCGCACGAGCGATGCGGCGCGGATGCTGCCGCTGTTGCCCGACGACCAGCGCCTGCTCGCCGAGGCGCGCATCGCGCTCATCACCAACGCGCCCGACCGCGCGACCAAGGTCGCTGCCGTGCCCGCCGCGCTGCAGGGCCACCCCGGCCTCGCCTATGACAGGTTCAACCGGCTGGCGGAGAGCGGCGACTATTCCGATGCGGTAAGCCTGCTGATGGCGCGCTCCGGCGATGCGGCCGCGCTGGGCGAGCCGTTTCGCTGGGCCAGCTGGCGCGCGACGCTGGCGCGCTGGGCGATGCGCGAGGGCCGCCCGCAGGAGGCCTATGACATCGCCACGCGCCACCACCTCTCTGGCGGCGACCAGTTCGCCGATCTCGAATGGGTCGCGGGCTATGTCGCGCTGAGCTACCTCGACGACCCGGCCCGCGCCCTGCGCCATTTCCAGACGGTCGAGATGGAGGTGACGGGCCCGATCTCGCGCGCCCGCGGCGGCTATTGGGTCGGCCGCGCGCAAGAGGCGCTGGGCGACCCCGATGCGGCGACCGAGGCCTTTGGCCGCGCCGCGCAGAACCAGACGGCGTTCTACGGCCTTCTCGCGGCCGAGCGTCTGGGCCTGCCGCTCGATCCTGCGCTCGCCGGGCGCGAGGCGGTGGCCGACTGGCGGCAGGCGGGCTGGCTGCAAGAGCCGCTCGCGCAAGCGATGCTCACGCTGCTCGCCGCGCGCGACCGTGGCACTGCGGTGCTGTTTGTGGCGCGGCTGGGTCAGACGCTCGAGCGCGACCAGATCGCGCAACTGGGCGCGATGCTGGCGCAGATGGATGAGCCTTTCCTGACAGTCCTGCTGGGCAAGGCCGCGGTCGAGCGTGGCATCGTGCTGCCCGCGATTTATTTCCCGCTGCACCCGCTGGCGGATCTGGACCTGCCGGTGTCGCGCGAACTGGCGCTGTCGATCGCCCGGCGCGAGAGCGAATTCAACGCGGTTGTGGGCAGCCCGGTGGGCGCGCTGGGGCTGATGCAGCTCATGCCCGCCACGGCAGAGGAGGTCGCGGGCGAGCTTGGCCTGCCCTATGCGCGCGGGCGCCTCACGTCGGACTGGGCCTATAACGCGACGCTGGGCGCGCGCTACCTCGCCAATCTGGAACGCTCCTTCGGGCCTTCGCCGGTGATGATCGCCGCCGGCTACAACGCCGGGCCCTCGCGCCCGCGCAACTGGATGCAGTTGCGCGGCGACCCGCGCAAGGGCGAGGTCGATGTGGTGGACTGGATCGAACACATCCCCTTTGCCGAGACCCGCAACTATGTGATGCGCGTGACCGAATCGATGCCCGTCTATCGCGCGCGTCTCTCGGGGGCGACCGGACCGGTGGCGTTCCGCGCGCTCCTGGTCGGCGAACTGCCTCCCGTGCCGCCGCCGTTGCGCCCCCTGCTGCGCGGTGACCCCCGGCCCGAGGCGATGACGGCCGACGTCACGACCTCTGGCCCGGTCGTCGCGGCGCCGGTCGTGATTCGCCCGCAATTGCGCCCCTGACGTTAGCCCGGCCGGCGCGCCATGCTCATGTGCCGCTTGCGGCCGAACCCCGGCTGGCGCGTCACCTCCATCCCCGCCTCGGCAAGCGCGCGGCGGACATGGCCCGCGGCGGTATAGGTGGCCAGCGTGCCGCCCGGCATGGTGTGGTCCGCCACCGCGCGCAGCAGCGCAGGCTCCCACATCTGTGGGTTCTTCGCGGGGGAAAACCCGTCGAGATACCAGGCATCCGCCATCCCCGCCCACTGGGGCAAGGTCGCGCGCGCATCGCCCGTGATCACCTCGAGCATGAGGCCGGGCGCGAGGTCATGCCGCCCCAGCCCGCCCGCCGTCGCCGCGCAGAGGGTCTGTGCCAGCGGCGCCAGAACCGGAAAGGCCGCGAGCGCAGTGGCGCGGTCGGCCGGGGCCATCGGATAGGCCTCGAAACTGGTGAAGCGCAGGCGCCCCGGCGCGCCCGCCGCCGCCCAGGCCGCCCAGGTGACGAGCAGGTTCAATCCGGTGCCAAAGCCAAGCTCTGCGATGTGGAAATCCCCGCCAAAGCGCCCGGGCAGCCCGTTGCCGGCGAGAAATACATGCCGCGTCTCTTCCAGCCCGTCGTCGAGCGAAAAATAGGGGTCGTCAAACAGGCGCGAGACCGGCACGCGCCCGTCACGCCAGTCGATCTGCACGGTCTGGTCCTGCATCGCGTCCTGCCCTAGGAGGTATCAAGGGTGAAGGATGAGGAGCATGCGCGGCAATGGCAATGGCAATGGCAACGGTTGACGTGACGGTGATGGGGGCAGGCATATTCGGCCTCGCCGTCGCCTGGGCCTGCCTGCAACGCGGCGCAAGGGTGCAGGTGATCGACCCCGCAGGCCCGGGCGCGGGGGCCAGCGGCGGTATCGTCGGCGCGCTCGCGCCCCATGTGCCCGAACAGTGGAACGCGAAAAAGGCGTTCCAGCTCGAGAGCCTCCTGATGGCCCGAGACTATTGGGCGCTGGTGGTCGAGGCCGGTGGCGGCGACCCCGGCTATGCCCGGACAGGGCGGCTGCAACCGCTGGCTGATGCGGCGGCGGTGGATCTGGCGCGCAGGCGCATCGCGGGGGCCGAGGCGCATTGGCAGGGGCTGGCAGTCTGGCATGTCACGGATGCGGCGTCGCATGTCGGATGGGCGCCAGCCAGCGGGACGGGGCTCTATGTCTTTGACAGCCTGAGCGCGCGTATCCATCCACGCCGGGCTGTGGCGGCGCTCGCGGCGGCGATTGTCGCGCGCGGTGGCGTCCTGCGCGACCAGGGGCCCGAGCAGGGTGCCGTTGTCTGGGCCACCGGCCATGCCGGGCTCTGCGCAGCGGGCCTGGGCGGCGGGGTCAAGGGGCAGGCTGCGCTGCTGCGCCATGACGCGGCAGCGGCACCGCAGCTCTTTGTCGATGGGCTGCACATCGTGCCCCATGCGGATGGCACTGTCGCGATCGGCTCGACCTCCGAGCGCGACTGGGACAGGCCGGACAGCACCGATGCAGCGCTTGACACCCTGATCGCCCGCGCCAGCAGTGCCTGTCCCGCACTCGCGGGTGCCCCGGTCATCGAGCGCTGGGCCGGCGTGCGCCCCCGCGCCCGGTCCCGCGCGCCGCTGCTGTGCGCCTGGCCCGGCCGGCCCGGCCATTTCATCGCCAATGGTGGCTTCAAGATCGGTTTTGGCGTCGCGCCGCTGGCAGGCGAGGTCATGGCCGATCTGGTGCTTGCCGGGCGCGACAGGATCCCGGCAGACTTCAAGCCACCGCTGCCCTGACGATGCCGACTCTTGCCCGATGTCCCGCAGATTGCGGTGTCGGAGCCTCCGGCGGGGATATTTTTAGCCAAAAGATGCCAACAGGGCGCGCCATTGGCCCCATCTTTTGGCCTTAAATATCCTCGCCGAAGGCTCCGACATCGCGGCCTGGGCGCCGGTCGGCATGGGGCAGGTCACAGCAACCCCTGCGCCTGAAAGCTGAGTTCGCGCGATTTTCCGATGATAAGATGGTCGTGCAGCGTGATGCCCAGCGCCTGGGCCGCGATGCGGATCTGCGCCGTCATCGCGATATCGGCCTCAGACGGTGTCGGATCGCCTGACGGGTGGTTGTGCACCAGGATCAGCGCCGAGGCATTGAGTTCCAGCGCGCGTTTGACCACTTCGCGCGGATAGACGGGGACGTGATCGACCGTGCCCTTGGCCTGTTCCTCATCCGCGATCAGCACATTCTTGCGGTCGAGGAACAGGATGCGGAACTGTTCGGTGTCGCGATGCGCCATCACCGTGTGGCAGTAGTCGAGCACCTGATCCCAGCTCGAGATCACGTGTTTCTGCATGATCCGCGCGCGGGCAAGGCGCTGCGCCGCGGCCTCGACCACCTTGAGCTCGACGATGACCGCATCACCCACACCCTTGACCTGCGCAAGGCGCGCGGGCGGGGCCGAGAGCACGCGGTTGAAATCGCCGAACGTGTCGATCAGCAGCCGCGCGAGCGGTTTGACGTCCTGCCGCGGGATGGCGCGGAACAGCACGAGTTCCAGCATCTCGTAGTCGGGCAGGGCCGCGGCCCCGCCCGCCATGAACCTGTCGCGCAACCGGCGGCGGTGGTCGGCGATATAGGAAGGGAGCCGCGCCTCGGGCGGGCGCGGCACGATCTGCACCTCATCGGCGTCCCGCGGGTCGCGGGGCGCGAAGGGCTGCATGGCATCATGAAAGGCGAGTTGGCGTGTCATGACGCCAGCTTGCCGCAGATTGGTAAACGAAGGCTTAACCGGAGCGCGCGCCGGTCAGCCTTTCATCTGGTCCCAGAAATTCTTGACGCTGGCAAAGAAACCGGCGCTTTGCGGGTTGTTCGTCTCGCTCAGCTTGTCGAACTCGCGCAGCAATTCCTTTTGCCGGGCGGTCAGGTTGACTGGCGTCTCGACGGCAAGCTCGATGAACATGTCGCCCGGGCCGCCGCCGCGCAGCGCGGGCATCCCCTTGGCGCGCAGGCGCATCTGCCGGCCAGACTGGCTGCCCTCGGGGATCTTGACCCGGCTCTTGCCCCCGTCGATCGTCGGGACTTCGATGTCGCCACCCAGCGCGGCATCGGACATCGACACCGGCACCCGGCAAAACAGGTTGTTGCCGTCGCGCTGGAAGAGGGCGTGCTCCTTGACCTCGATGAAGATATAGAGGTCACCGGTCGGCCCGCCGCGCAGACCGGCCTCGCCTTCACCGGCGAGCCGGATGCGCGTGCCGGTCTCGACGCCGGCGGGGATGTTCACCGACAGCGACCGTTCCTTCTCGACCCGGCCAGCGCCATGGCAGACCTCGCAGGGGTTCTTGATGATCTGGCCGATGCCGTTGCAGGTCGGGCAGGTGCGCTCGACCGTGAAAAAGCCCTGCTGCGCGCGCACCTTGCCCATGCCCGAACAGGTCGGGCAGGTCTGCGGCTCGCTCGCGCCCTCGGCGCCGGTGCCGTTGCAGGCGGTGCAGGTGACGGCGGTGGGCACGTTGATGGTCTTTTGCAGGCCGGCAAAGGCCTCTTCGAGCGTGATGCGCAGGTTATAGCGCAGGTCATTGCCCCGCGCCGCGCGCGAGCGGCCCTGCGCACCCCCGCGCCCGCCCATGAAGTCGCCAAAAAGGTCGTCGAACACGTCGGAAAAGGCCGATGCAAAATCGCCCTGGCCGGAAAAGCCGCCGCCGGGCCGCCCACCGCCGCCACCGCCCATGCCACCTTCAAAGGCGGCATGGCCATAGCGGTCATAGGCGGCCTTCTTGTTGGGGTCTTTCAGGACCTCATAGGCCTCGTTGGCCTCCTTGAACTGCGCCTCGGCCTGCGGGTTGTCGGCGTTGCGGTCGGGGTGAAGCTCCTTGGCCTTGGCGCGATAGGCCTTCTTGATCTCGTCGGCGCCGGCGCCCTTGGCGATGCCGAGCGTCTCGTAATAGTCGCGTTTTGCCATCGACATGCGTCCCTTCGGCAATGCAAGGACCGACCCGCCACCGCGGGCCGGTCCTCTGTCGGCCTAACCGCGCTTAGCGGCGGCCGCGCTTGTCATCATCCAGGTCCTCGAAATCGGCATCGACGATGTCATCGTCCTCGCCCCCGCGCGCAGCACTGCCGCCGGAGTCACCGGACTTGTCCTCCGCATCCTGGCTGGCCTTGTAGATCGCCTCGCCCAGCTTCATCGCGGCTTCGGTCACGTTCTGGATGCCGGACTTGATCTTGCCGACATTGTCGCCCTCAAGCTCGTCCTTGAGCGCGGCAATGGCGAGCTCGATTGCCTCGATCGTGGTCGGATCGACCTTGTCGGCATGCTCTTCCATCGACTTTTCGGTCGAGTGGATGAGGCTTTCGGCCTGGTTGCGGGCCTCGACCAGTTCGCGCCGGGCCTTGTCGGCCTCGGCATTCGCCTCGGCATCCTTGACCATCGCGTCGATCTCGTCATCCGACAGGCCACCGCTGGCCTGGATCGTGATCTTCTGCTCCTTGTTGGTGCCCTTGTCCTTGGCGGACACCGACACGATGCCATTGGCGTCGATGTCAAAGGTCACCTCGATCTGCGGCATGCCACGCGGCGCGGGCGGGATGCTTTCCAGGTTGAACTGGCCCAGCATCTTGTTGTCCGCGGCCATTTCGCGCTCGCCCTGGAACACGCGGATCGTCACCGCGTTCTGGTTGTCCTCGGCGGTCGAGAAGATCTGGCTCTTCTTGGTCGGGATCGTGGTATTGCGGTCGATCAGCCGGGTGAACACGCCGCCCAGCGTCTCGATGCCGAGGCTCAGCGGGGTCACGTCGAGCAGCACCACGTCCTTCACGTCGCCTTGCAGCACGCCGGCCTGGATCGCGGCACCCAGCGCCACGACCTCATCGGGGTTCACGCCCTTGTGCGGCTCCTTGCCAAAGAACTTGGTCACTTCCTCGACCACGCGCGGCATCCGGGTCATCCCGCCCACCAGCACGACCTCGTCGATGTCGGCGGTGGTCAGGCCCGCATCCTTGAGCGCGGCGGCGCAGGGCTTCATCGAGGCCTTGATCAGGTCGCCCACAAGCTGCTCGAGCTTGGCGCGGGTCAGCTTCATCACCATGTGCAGCGGCTGGCCGTTGCTGCCCATCGAGATGAAGGGCTGGTTGATCTCGGTCTGGTTGGAGGACGACAGCTCGATCTTGGCCTTCTCGGCGGCCTCCTTGAGGCGTTGCAGCGCCATCTTGTCCTGGGTCAGATCGACGCCGTTTTCCTTTTTGAACTCTTCGGCGAGGTAGTTGACGATGCGCATGTCAAAGTCCTCACCACCCAGGAACGTGTCCCCGTTGGTGGATTTGACCTCAAAGAGGCCATCGTCGATCTCGAGGATGGTCACGTCGAAGGTGCCGCCGCCAAGGTCATAGACGGCGATCGTGCGCGTCTCTTTCTTGTCGAGGCCATAGGCCAGCGCGGCTGCGGTCGGCTCGTTGATGATGCGCAGCACCTCAAGGCCGGCGATCTTGCCGGCGTCCTTGGTCGCCTGACGCTGGGCGTCGTTGAAATAGGCGGGCACGGTGATGACGGCCTGCGTCACCTCTTCGCCGAGGTAGCTTTCGGCGGTTTCCTTCATCTTTTGCAGGATCACGGCCGAGATCTGGGCGGGCGAATACTTTTCGCCGCGCGCCTGCACCCAGGCGTCGCCATTGCCGCCGTTGATGACGGCATAGGGCAGGTTCTTCTTGTCCTTGGCGAGGTCGGCGTCATCGGCGCGACGGCCGATCAGGCGCTTGACCGCAAAGATGGTGTTGTCGGCATTGGTGACCGCCTGGCGCTTGGCCGGCTGGCCGACGAGGCGTTCGCTCTCGGTAAAGGCGACGACGGAGGGCGTCGTGCGCGCCCCTTCGGAGTTTTCAAGCACGCGGGGTTGCGCGCCGTCCATGATGGCGACGCAGGAGTTCGTGGTCCCCAGGTCGATCCCGATGACTTTGGCCATGTTTCAAATCCCTCTCTCACAGGCGGTTTGAGCGGCACGGACCCGTTCCGGCACCCGTGCCATTTCTGGATGAATGCGACGGGACTATGACAGTCCCGCCGGCGATCTTGGCGTATATAGGGAGGGGTCCTGGGGCCTGCAACCTGCCTGTTGCGGCGGGCCCACGCATTTTTGTGCCTGTTGTGGCGGCGCGCCGGCCCCTCAGTTGCCGCCCAGGTAGCAGCAGCCCGAATGCACCAGCGCGCGGTCGGGCGCGTCGAGGAACAGCATCGCGCGCCAGCCAAAGCGGCGGTCGCTCATCCCGTCGCTGCATTGGCCACGCTCCACGATCAGGGTGTGGGTCAGCGTCGGCCCTTCCTCGAGCACGGCGAGGTAGCCGTTCGGCGCGACCGACTGCGACAGCAGGCTGAGGTCGGTGCGCGGCTCGCCCATCATCTCGTATTCAAAGCCGCGCGGGTAAAGGCCGATGCGCCAGAACGGCTCTGTCCCCAGGCAGGTGAGCGGCACCGGGATCTCGTAGGGCAAAACCTCTTGCCGCGCCATGAAGCGCATGGAGACCCAGCCATTGCCCTCGGGCAGGCCGACCAGCCCCCAGCGCCCGTCGGGCGAGAGCGCGAGCACCTCGATGTTGAAGCCATACTGGCCGAACTCGCCCACCTTGGCCGCGTCGGCATCGGGCGCGGCGCGGATGTTGAGCACATCGCCGGACTGCACGCCGCTCACGCTGTAGAGGGCGGGCAGGTCCTGCGCTGAAAGGACGGTGCCCCAGAGGGCGAGGCAGAGGGCGAGGTAAAGGGCGATCAGGCGTGTCATCATCTTGCGGCGTTCCAGCTGAGCGACGCGGCGCGTCGGGTGTAGAATTGGCCCATCATGCCGATCACGATCAGCGCGCAGCCGACATAGACCGGATAGGACGCGGAGGAGACGTGGGTCGTATAGTCCCGAAAGATGTCGTCCCGGCACTGGTCGATGGTATGGAACAACGGGTTCCAGTCAAACAGGACGAGCATGTGCGCGGGCAACTGGCTTGCCACGAACATCTTGCCGCTGGCGATCATGTTGACGCGCGAATAGATCGACGACCCGATCCGCACAAAGCCCGGAAACCACGGCTTGAGCGACAGAAAGATGACGCCGACCCCCACCCCCGAAAACCACGAGGCGAGGATCATCCCCATCGCGCCGGCCGGGTTGTCGATCACCACTGGCGTGACGATGGCGTGATAGAAGAACAGCAGCACAAAGAGCGACAGCACCTGGATGTAGAGCGACCCCAGCGCCGCCGCCGCGATGGTGATCAGCGTGTTGAGCGGGGCGTGCTGCATCATCGGCGAGGCCGGCCCTTCGGAACCCACGACAGCCGCCATCGCCTTGGTATGCACCAGAAAGGGAAAGATGCCCGACATGATGTAGAGCAGGAAATCGCCCCGCAGCGCGGCGCCGCGGATGCCCAGAAAGAGGAACATCAGATAGAAGGAAGCGACAAAGATCATCGCCTGCAGCATGTTCAGCAAGAGCCCGACGAGCGCGTTGCGGTGATCCTTGCGGATCTCGCGCACGGTGCTGTGATAGATCAGCTCGAACGTTCCCAGAATCGTCCGCGACGAGCTGCGGCTGGGGTTTACCTGAAACATCTGGCGGTCCTGCCTGTTGCGGGTCGTGATTGCTGTGGTCGCATGTATTTCTTGCCGATCCGTTAGCGCCGCAGCATAAGGAGGCGGCCCCGGCAGATCAACAGTCTGGCGGGCACCACAGGCAAAAGGGGCTGGCAGGGCATGGATTTCGACCGTCTGACAGAGGTGATGCGCGCACTCGCGCTCGAGGCGGGCGATGCCATCATGCAGATTTACGAAGGCCCCGGTTTCGTGGTCGAGACCAAGGCCGACGACA
>JAACUH010000082.1 GCA_009993005.1 Rhodobacterales bacterium | reverse complement strand
CACGGCCGACAGCGGTGCGGCCGACAGCGGTGCGGCTCTTGCCGCGCAGGAGACCATCCTGGCGCTGGAAATGCGGCTGGTGGACGAACAGGCGGTCAACGCCCAGCTCGAGGAGCGGGTGCGCGCGCTCAAGGACCGGCAGGACACCCGGATGGCCGCGCTCGACGCGCAGATCGCCGGTCAGAGACAGGCGATTGCGGCGCTCGATCAGGAATTGCAGGCGCTGCGCCAGTCCAATGCCGACCTGCGCGACCTCAACGCGCAATTGCGCGCCGCCGCCGAGGACGGCGTGGCGGAACCCGAACTCATCAACCGTGCGGTCATGGCCGAACTGGATGCGCTGCGTGCGACGCGGGCGGCGGATGTCGCCGAACTCGACGCTGTCATCACCGCGCTGAAACCCCTGATCACGGAGGGCCAGTGATGCCGCAAGTGGAGATCACGATCGGCGGGCGCAGTTTCGAGGTCGCCTGTCAGGACGGCGAGGAGCCGTTTCTGCGGGGGGCCGCCGCGATGCTGGATGCCGAGGCCAGCGCGCTGTCCGCGCATATCGGACGGATGCCCGAAGCGCGGATGCTGCTGATGGCAGGGCTGATGCTCGCGGACAAGACGGCCGGGCTCGAGGACCGCTTGCGCGACAGCGAAGCCCGCGTGGCCGAGGTGAGCGCGGCGCTTGCCATGCTCGAGGCGCGTGGCGCTCCACCGCCCGAGCGGATCGAAGTGCCGGTGATCCCGGACCATGTCACCGACACCCTGTCCGAGATCGCCGCCCGGGCCGAGGCGCTGGCGGCGGCAGTGGAAGAGCGGCTTGTCTGAACGCCTGCTCTGGGGGCCCTTTCTGTAGGCCTGCGCCGTCGCGGCTGGTCGCGACGCGTCAGGCGCGCGCGTCAGGCGCGCGCGTCAGGCCCACGCGTCAGGCGCGCGCGTCAGGCCCACGCGTCAGGCCCACGCGTCAGGCGCGCGCGTCAGGCCCACGCGTCAGGCCCACGCGTCAGGCCCACGCGTCAGGCCCACGCGTCAGGCGTTGGCTTCGCGGATCTTCTCGGCGGCGGCCTTGTCAAAGGCGACGCCCTTGGCCTCGAACAGCGCGTCGAGTTCCCCCGACAGGGTCATTTCGGTGACGATGTCGCAGCCGCCGACGAATTCGCCCTTGACGTAGAGCTGCGGGATCGTCGGCCAGTCCGAGAAATCCTTGATCCCCTGACGGATCTCGGCGTCGGCAAGGACGTTCACATCGGCAAACTCGACGCCCATGAAATTGAGCACGCCTGCCACGCGCGAGGAAAAGCCGCATTGCGGCATGGATTTGGTGCCCTTCATGAACAGCACGACATCATTGCTGGTCACGGTCTGCTGGATCTGGTCGGTGGCTGTCATCGGACTGCTCCTTTGGTGTGTCGGGAAAAATCGGCGGGGTCAGTCGGGCGCCTTGGTGGTCAGCGCGAGCGCGTGCAGTTCCCCATGCGCCCCGTCCATCTTGCCCTTGAGGCTGGCATAGACGGCGCGCTGCTGCTGGACGCGGTTGAGGCCGCGAAAGCTCTCGTCGATCACCTCGGCCGCCCAATGGTTGCCGTCCCCGGCGAGGTCGGTGATGGTTATCCGCGCCTGGGGAAAGCTGGCGCGGATCAGGTCTTCGATGTCGCGGGCTTGCATGGCCATGAGGACGCTCCTTTTGGGGTCGGTCGTAATCTAGGACGTGGCGCGGGGCGCTGCAAGGCGGCGCGGCGCGTGGCCGGAGGGCGGGTGGGGGGCTGTCTGCCCCCCACGGCGCACGCTGTGCGCCTCCCCCCGAGGATATTTGTGGCAAGATGAAGCGGGGCGCGGTGCCTAGCCTACGGCGGTGGCAAAGCTGCTGCGGTAGATCTGCGTGAGCGGGGCCAGCGGGGCGCTGTCGCCGCCCAGGGTGATGTCGCGGCCGCCGAAATGGCCCAGGATTGTGACCGGGACGCCTGCGGCCGTGCCGGCGGCGCGCAGCGCCTCGGCCCCGGCTTCGTCGCAGGCGACAAGGTAGCGCGCCTGATCCTCGGCAAAGAGCGCCTCGGTGGTCAGGCCGGGCAGGGTGACGCCGACCCCGGCGCCGCTCGCCATCTCGAAGGCGGCGAGGGCGAGGCCGCCGTCGGACAGGTCGGTGCAGGCCCGGATATGGGCGCGGTTCGCGCGGATGAAGTCGCCGTGAAGGCGTTCGGTCGCGAGGTCCACGGGCGGAGCGTCGCCCTCCTCGATCCCGAAGGCCTCGGCCAGCAGGGCGCTTTGGCCCAGATGTTCGCGGCCGGGGGTGAGCGCGCCGATCAGCAGCGCCACATCGCCCTCTTGCGGTTGGCCCGCGATCAGGTCAGCCGCATGGTCGATCAGGCCGACCGCGCCGATGGTGGGCGTGGGCAGGATGCCCTGACCGTCGGTTTCGTTGTAAAGCGAGACATTGCCCGACACGATCGGCATGTCGAGCGCGAGGCAGGCGGCGCCGATGCCTTTCAGCGCGCCGACGAACTGGCCCATGATCTCGGGCTTTTCGGGATTGCCGAAGTTGAGGTTGTCGGTCGCGGCCAGCGGGCGCGCGCCGACGGCGCAGAGGTTGCGGAACGCTTCGGCCACCGCCTGCTTGCCGCCCTCGAACGGGTTGGCCTTGACGTAGCGCGGGGTCACATCCGAGGTGAAGGCGAGCAGTTTGGGCGTGCCGTGCACCCGCACCACGCCCGCGCCGAGGCCGGGTGCGCGCACGGTGTCGGCCATCACCTGGCTGTCGTATTGTTCCCACACCCAGGCCTTGTGCGCGTAGCTGGGGCTCTGGATCAGGGCGGTGAGCGCGGCGATGGGCGCGATCTCGGGCATGCGGGACAGGGGGCCCGGCCGCGGGGTTTCGACCCAGGGGCGGTCGTATTCGGGGGCGGAGCCTGCGAGCGTGGCGAGCGGCAGGTCTGCCTTGACCACGTTGCCATGCAGGATGATGAAGCGGTCCTCGGCGATGGTCTCGCCCACGATGGCGAAGTCGAGGTCCCACTTGTCGAAAACCGCGCGCGCCTCGGCCTCCTTCTCGGGCCGCAGGACCATCAGCATCCGCTCCTGGCTTTCGGACAACATCATCTCGTAGGCGGTCATGCCGGTTTCGCGCTGCGGCACGTCGTCGAGTTGCAACCTTATGCCGAGCCCGCCCTTGTCGCCCATTTCGACCGCCGAACAGGTCAGGCCCGCGGCGCCCATGTCCTGGATCGAGATCACGGCGCCAGTCTGCATCAGTTCGAGACAGGCCTCCATCAGGCGTTTTTCGGTAAAGGGGTCGCCCACCTGCACCGTCGGGCGTTTTTCCTCGATCGTGTCGTCGAATTCGGCGCTGGCCATGGTGGCGCCGCCCACACCGTCGCGGCCGGTCCTGGCGCCCAGATAGACCACCGGCATGCCGACACCGGAGGCGGCGGAATAGAAGATCTTGTCCGCGTCAGCGAGGCCGGCGGCAAAGGCATTCACCAGACAATTGCCATTGTAGGAGCGGTGAAAGCGGACCTCGCCGCCCACGGTCGGCACGCCGAAACAGTTGCCGTAGCCGCCCACGCCGGCGACCACACCCGCGACAAGCTGGCGGGTTTTCGGGTGCGACGGCTCACCAAAGCTCAGCGCGTTCATTGCGGCGATGGGGCGTGCGCCCATGGTGAACACGTCGCGCAGGATGCCGCCGACGCCGGTCGCGGCGCCCTGATAGGGCTCGATATAGGAGGGGTGGTTGTGGCTCTCCATCTTGAACACCAGCGCCTGCCTGACACCGTTGTCATCGTCGCCGATATCGACCACGCCCGCATTCTCTCCCGGGCCGCAGATCACCTGCGGGCCGGTGGTGGGCAAGGTGCGCAGCCATTTCCTGGACGATTTGTAGGAACAATGCTCGTTCCACATGGCCGAGAAGATGCCCAGTTCGGTATAGGTCGGGACCCGGCCCAGGATCTCGAGGATGCGCGCGTATTCATCGGGTTTGAGCCCATGTGCAGCGATCAGGTCGGGCGTGATGTCTGGCTCGGTCATGGTCCGTTTCCCCTGTTTGGCGTGGTCTTTACGGCAGCCCTGGGTTGGTGGAAAGGGGCGCGGCAGGCTGACGCGTGCTGAAATGCCGGTGCCTTGCCAGGCGACATGGCCATTTCTGCCCGAATTGCTGGCGAAATTGAAGCTGAAGGGCCCGGGGGAAAGGTGACGTGATGATCGGTCATCCCCTTCGGGCGCGATGAAGCCACAAGGCGCGGGCCCCGGGCATCGCATTGACAAATGCGTTGAGGCCAAAAAAAAGCCGGGCACGAGGCCCGGCTAAGTCCAACAGGGAGGTATGAAGATGATGAGCGTCAAAGCATCATCGCCTTCGGTTGCTGAAATAGGCAGCAGCCTGTGACCGATCAAGGGAAAAGGCCGGCTGAACGAGCAAGGCTGATATGCACCTTGTGCATGGCTGTGCGGCAGGTCAGGACGTTTCGACCGCGTCGCGGATCCGGCGGCGATGGGCAATGACCTCTTCCTGCACAAAGTCGCGGAAGGCCGAGATCCGCTTGGACTGGCGCAACTCTTCGGGATAGGCGAGAAACACCGGCACATCGCCGCTTTCGAAATCGGGCAGCACGCGCACAAGGTCGGGAAAATCCTCGGTCACGTAGTCGGGCAGCACGCCCACGCCCAGATTGTTGAGCACGGCCTGCAGCACGCCGAAATAGTTGTTCACCGTCAGCATCGACGTGATGTCCTGTGCGATCAGGTGCTGCACCATCGCCGCCCCTGCAGAAACCTGCGCCGATGCGGGGTTCTGGCAGATCAGCCGATGTGCCGAGATATCCTCGACCTGCTCCAGCCTGGCGCGGCCGTCAAGGTAAGCCTGCGTTGCGTAAAGCCGCATCTTGATCCCCATCAGCCGCTTGCGGATCAGGTCGGCCTGCGAGGGCTCCTTCATGCGGATGGCGACATCGGCCTCGCGCATCGGCAGGTCGAGCACGCGCTCCTCGAGCATCAGGTCGATCTTGAGCTCGGGGTAGCGCTCGAACAGCTTGGGCAGCCGCGGGGCGAGCCAGAGCGTGCCGAAGCCTGTGGTGGTCGTGACGCGCAGATGGCCGAACACCTCTTCCTCGCTGTCGCGGATGCGTGCGGCGGTGGTCTCGAGCCGTCTGTTGATCGACCGCGTCGCCTCGAACAGCAATTCGCCCTGCTCGGTGAGAATCAGACCCCGCGCATGGCGGTGGAACAGGGTGGTGTTGAGCGATTCCTCGAGCGCGCGGATCTGTCGGCTAACCGCCGATTGCGACAGGTGCAGGCTGTCACCGGCATGGGTGAGGCTGCCGGCATCGGCGACCGCGTGAAAGATCCGCAGCTTGTCCCAGTCCATCATGGTTTGACCCCGAAATTTGTTACCGCTCACAGTTTGCGGTTCTTACGCTGAGGATTATGACGGAGACAAAGGGTCATGTCAGTTTAATATCGTTTTTCGGTCAGCATTTTTGACCTATACTCCAGAGGCGATCTTGGCTGCGGGGAGGCAGGACAGATGGGCAAGCCGGACATCAGCCTGACCGACCGCTATGACCTGAGCCGCACCAGCGTGCTGCTGAATGGCACGCAGGCGCTGGTGCGGCTGATGCTGATGCAGCAGGCGCGCGACCGGGCGGCGGGGCTGGATACGGCGGGCTTTGTCTCGGGCTATCGCGGCTCGCCGCTGGGCGCGGTTGACATGCAGATGACCCGCGCCCGGGATGTGCTCGACGCCGCGCAGGTGCTCTTCCAGCCGGGGCTGAACGAAGATCTCGCCGCAACCGCCTGCTGGGGCACGCAAAAGGCGGGTCTGGGCGGTGAGGGGCGCCATGACGGTGTCTTTGCACTCTGGTATGGCAAGGGGCCGGGGGTGGACCGGTCCGGCGATGTGATGCGCCACGCCAACATGGCCGGCACCGCGCCGCATGGAGGCGTCGTCATGGCGATGGGCGACGATCATACCGGCGAAAGCTCGACCACCTGCCACCAGTCGGACTGGGCGCTGGTCGATGCGTCGATGTCGGTGATTTCCCCGGCCGGCGTGCAGGAGATCCTCGATTTCGGCCTCTATGCCTTTGCCCTGTCGCGCTACAGCGGGCTCTGGGCCGGTCTCAAGCTGATGAAGGACACGGTCGAGGCGACGGCGGTCGTCGATGGCCGGCCCGACCGGATGCGTTTTGTGCGGCCCGACATCGCGCTGCCCGAAGGCGGGCTGAACATCCGGCTGGGCGACCACTGGATCCCGCAGGAGGCGCGGCTGGTCGGGCCCAAGCGCCGCGCGGCCGAGGCCTTTGCCCGCGCCAACGGGATCGACCGGCGGGTCTGGGGCCGGCCCGGCGCGCGGATCGGTCTTGTCGCGGCGGGCAAGAACTGGCTCGACCTTGTCCACGCGCTCGACCTGCTGGGGATCGACGCCGCAGCGGCCGAGCGGATGGGCCTGACGACCTACAAGGTCGGGCAGGTCTGGCCGCTCGACATGCAGGGGTTCCACGCTTGGGCCGAAGGGCTCGACCTGATCGTGGTGGTCGAGGAAAAGCGCAAGCTGATCGAGGTCCAGATCAAGGAGGCGCTGTTTGACGACCGGCGCGGGCGGCGGGTCTGGGGCGGCACACGCGGCGGTCCGGATGCCCCGGTGCTCTTTCCCGTGGCGATGAGCCTCGATCCCGTCACGATCGCGCAAAGGCTCGGCGAGATCCTGTGTGACGAAGGCTGCGCCACCCCGCGTCTGCGGGCCGCGCTGGCCGAGATCACCGCCGCCCGGCAGGCCGACAACACGCCCGACCTGGCCGCCCGGCTGCCCTATTTCTGCGCCGGATGCCCGCACAACACATCGACCGTCGTGCCCGATGGCGCGCGGGCGCAGGCGGGCATCGGCTGCCACACCATGGCGCTGTGGATGGATCGTGGCACCGTCGGCCTCACCCACATGGGGGGCGAGGGCGCGAACTGGGTGGGCGAGGCGCCGTTTTCGACGCGCGGGCATGTGTTCCAGAACATGGGTGACGGCACCTACAACCATTCCGGGCTGCTCGCGATCCGCTTTGCGCTGATGGCGGGCACCGACATCACCTACAAGATCCTGTTCAACGACGCGGTGGCGATGACCGGCGGTCAGGGCAATGATGGCGGCCTGTCGGCCGACCGGATCTGCCGCGAACTTCTGGCCATGGGGCTGCGGGACGTGGCGCTGGTCCATGACCCCAAGGAGGGGCTCGACCTTGCCGCCTTTCCGCCGGGGATCACCATCGACACCCGCGACAATCTGGCTATGGTTCAAGAAAGATTGAGCAAGGTCAAGGGCGTATCGGCCATTGTTTATGTGCAGACCTGCGCCGCGGAAAAACGGCGCCGGCGCAAGAAGGGGCAATATCCCGACCCCGACACCCGCGTTTTCATCAACACCGATGTCTGCGAGGGATGTGGCGATTGCGGGGTGCAGTCGAACTGTGTGGCGATCGTGCCGCAAGAGACGGAACTGGGCCGCAAGCGCGCCATCGACCAGTCGGCCTGCAACAAGGATCTGAGCTGTCTCAAGGGCTTCTGCCCGTCCTTCGTCACCGTCGCGGGGGCCACGCCGCGCCGGACCGCGCAGGAGGAGGTCACGCTTCCCGAGATGCCGCTGCCTGCCCTGAAGCCGCTGGAGCGCGCCCATAACATCGTCATCACCGGGATCGGCGGCACTGGCGTGGTGACCATCGGCGCGGTGCTGGCCATGGCCGCGCATCTCGATGGGCGCGGCGTCGGCATGATCGAGATGGCCGGCCTCGCGCAAAAGGGGGGCGCGGTGCATATCCACTGCAGGATCGCGCCACAACCCTCTGATATAAATGCCATCCGCGTCTCTGTCGGTGAATGCGACGCGCTGATCGGCGGGGATCTTGTGGTCAGCGCCGGCGCGCAAACCCTTGGGCTGATGCGCCGGGGCCGATCGACCGGGGTCGTCAACGGCCATGAGACGGTGACAGGGGCATTCACCCGTGATCCGGCGTTCCGCCTGCCGGGGTCGCAGATGCGGCTGGCCCTCGCGGCGCGGCTGCACGACGGGCTGGTCGTGTTCGACGCGACGGCGCTGGCGTCGCGCTGGATGGGCGACACGATCTATTCCAACATGATGGTCTTTGGTGCCGCCTGGCAACAGGGCGCGATCCCGCTCTCCCACGCGGCGATCACACAGGCGATCCGCCTCAACGGCGCGGCGGTTGCGGCCAACCTGCGGGCGTTCGAACTGGGCCGCTATGCGCTGCTCTGCCCCGAGGCGGCTGACGGGCCGCAAGACCCGCCAACGGCGTCCCTGGCCGAGGTCATTGCCTACCGTGCCGCGCATCTGACCGCCTATCAGGATGCGGCGCTCGCCGCCCGTTACCGCGCCCTGGTCGCGCTGTTTGACGATCCCGCGCTGCAGGAGGCGGTCGCGCGCGGCTATCACAAGCTGCTCGCCGCCAAGGATGAATACGAGGTCGCCCGCCTGCATCTTGAGACCCGCGCCAAGGCCGCGGCAGCCTTTGGCGGCGATCTGCGCCTCACCTGGCATCTCGCCCCGCCGTTCCTTGCGGGCAAGGGGCCGGACGGGCGGCCGCGCAAACGCGCCTTTGGCGGCTGGGTCGTGCCGCTGTTCCGCCTGCTGGCGGCGATGAAGGGGCTGCGCGGCACCTCGCTTGACCCCTTTGGCCGCAGTGCCGAGCGGCGGATGGAGCGGGCGCTGGTGGCCCAATACGAATCCGACATGACCCGGATCGCCGCCGGCGTGGACCCGGCGGTGCATGACGCGGCGCTGTCTCTTGCGCTGTTGCCCTTGTCGATCAAGGGGTTCGGCCCGGTCAAGCAGGCCAACGCCGAAAAGGCCGCCGCCCGGCGGCTGGCCCTGCTGGACCAGTTGCGCAACCCGCCCGCCATGCAGCGGGCGGCAGGGTGACCCTGGCCGTGGCGCGACATGAAACAGTTACGAGATCGTCATGTTTACTGGATATCCAGACCTCCATGCCCTAAGACAAGGACGACAAACGTGACCATTCGGAGTTGACATGCGGCAACGACAGATTGCACGCGACATCAGCTATGCCAGCAGTGCCGTGACCCGCGGCGGGCGCGTCATGATCCGGGTGATCGAGAATGCGACCGGCCGGCTCAAGCTCATTCGCAAGGCCAGGGGCTATGCCGAAGAGGTCGCGCGGGGCCGCGATTTCTGGGAGGTGATCTGCGAGCGCTACGGGCTCACCCTTGACATCGTGGGAGGCTCGCTTGACGCGATCCCGTCGCAAGGGCCGGTGATTGTGGTGGCCAACCACCCCTATGGTATCCTCGACGGGCTGATGATGGGGCGTATCCTGTCCTCGCGCCGCGGGGGCGACTTCCGTGTTCTTGCCAATTCGGTCTTTCGCCGCGCGCCCGACCTCGACCGGGTGATCCTGCCGATCTGCTTTGACGAGACCAAGGATGCGGCGCGGATGAACCTCGAGACCCGCGCCGAGGCGCTGCGCTATCTGGGCGCGGGCGGGGCGATGGGGGTGTTTCCGGGGGGCACGGTATCCACCGCCGCGCGCCCCTTTGACCCGCCGATGGACCCGAGTTGGCGGACATTCACCGCCAAGATGATCACCCGGTCCGGGGCGGTGGTTGTCCCGGTGTTCTTTGAAGGCGCCAATTCGCGGCTGTTCCAACTCGCCAGCCATCTGCATACGACCCTGCGCCTGGGCATGCTGCTGCGCGAGTTTCGCGCCCGCGTGGGCACGCCGGTGCGCGTGGTGATCGGCCAGCCGATTCCGGCAGAGACGCTCGCGCGATATCGCTCCGACCCCAAAGCGATGATGGATTTCCTGCGCAAGGCGACGTATGACCTGTCGCCAAGCCCCGTTGACACGCATCGGCTGGGGCATGAATTCGAGGCGAAATACAGGGGTCGCGCAGATGGCAGTCGGGATATTCGATAGCGGGCTGGGGGGGCTGACCGTTCTGGATGCTGTGGCCCGCAGGCTGCCCGAGGTGCCGCTGGTCTATTTCGGTGACAATGCCCATGCGCCCTATGGCGTGCGCACCGCCGATGATATCTTCAACCTGACCACCGCAGCAACGCAGCGCCTGTTCGATGCGGGGTGCGATCTGGTGATCCTTGCCTGCAACACGGCGAGTGCGGCCGCCCTGCGCCGGATGCAGGAAAGCTGGGTGCCAGAGGGCAAGCGCGTGCTGGGCGTGTTCGTGCCGCTGATCGAGGCGCTGACCGAACGGCAATGGGGCGACAATTCGCCCCCGCGCGAGGTCGCGGTCAAGCATGTCGCGCTCTTTGCCACGCCCGCCACGGTGGCGAGCCGCGCCTTTCAGCGCGAACTGGCCTTCCGCGCGATCGGCGTCGATGTCGAAGGGCAGGCCTGCGGCGGTGTCGTCGATGCGATCGAGGAGGGCGACCTGATCCTCGCCGAGGCGCTGGTGCGCAGCCATGTCGATGCGCTGCGCCGCAAGATGCCCGAACCCGACGCAGCCGTGCTGGGCTGCACCCATTATCCGCTGATGGAGGCGGTGTTCCAGGATGCGCTTGGCCCGCAGGTCAAGGTGTTTTCGCAGGCGAACCTCGTGGCCGAAAGCCTCGCCGATTACCTGACCCGACGGCCCGGCATGATCGGGCCGGGGACCGAGAGCCTGTTTCTCACCTCGGGCAACCCCGCCACGGTGTCGAACCGCGCCACGCAGTTCCTGCGTCGCAGGATCACGTTTCAGGCAGCCTGACAGGCTGCGGCGCCGCGTCCGGTTGCGCCGGACGGGCCGGGTGCCTAAATGGGACGCAAGGGGAAGATTTACCATGAGTTTCAACGTCGCGATCCTTGGCGCCTCGGGCTATACCGGCGCGGAACTGGTGCGCCTCATCGCCACGCATCCGGCCCTTCGCATTGCCGCGCTGTCGGCAGACCGCAAGGCGGGTCAGGCGATGGGCGATGTCTTTCCCCACCTGCGCCACCTCGCGCTGCCGCCGCTCTGCACCATCGACGCGATCGACTTTGCCGGCATCGACCTGGTGTTCTGCGCGCTGCCGCACGGGCTTAGCCAGGCGCTGGTCCGCGACCTGCCGCGCCAGGTCAAGGTGGTGGACCTCGGCGCCGATTTCCGACTGCGCGACGCGGCCGCCTATGAAAAATGGTATGGCGCGCCGCATGTCGCGATGGCGCTTCAGGCAGAGGCTGTCTATGGCCTGACCGAGTTCTACCGCGACGCCATCGCCGGCGCGCGGCTGGTGGCGGGCACCGGCTGCAATGCCGCGACCGTCCAGTTCGCGCTGCGCCCCTTGATCGCGGCCGGGGTGATCGACCTCGACAATATCATCTGCGACCTCAAGAACGGTCTGTCGGGCGCGGGCCGCAGCCTCAAGGAGAACATGCTCTTTGCCGAACGGTCCGAGGATGTGGCAGGCTACAGCCAAGGCGGCAAGCACCGCCATCTGGCCGAGTTCGACCAGGAGTTTTCCGCCCTGGCCGGCCGCAAGGTCGAGATCGTCTTTACCCCGCATCTAGTGCCCGTCAACCGCGGGATCCTGGCGAGCTGTTACGTGAAGGGCGACGCGCAAGCCATTCATGAGACGCTGCTTTCCCGCTATGCAGACGAGCCGTTTATCGTCGTGCTGCCGTTTGGCCAGCTTCCCGCGATGAGCCATGTGCAAGGGTCCAACTTCTGCCATATCGGCGTGGTGGCCGACCGCATCAGCGGGCGCGCGCTGGTGGTCAGCACGCTCGACAACCTCAACAAGGGCTCGTCCGGGCAGGCATTGCAGAACGCCAATCTGATGCTCGGGCTGGACGAGACCACGGGGCTGATGCTGGCCCCGGTATTCCCGTGAGAAAGGATATCGCATGAGAGGTCTGCGCAAGAAACGCCGTATCCAGGTGATCGTGCTGGCCTTTGTCGCGCTGACGGTCGCGACGGGGCTGATCGGCTATGCCATGCGCGACGGGATCAATTTCTTCCGCTCGCCCAGCCAGGTCGCCGACATGCCGCCGCACGAGACCGAGGTGTTCCGCATCGGCGGTCTGGTCGAGCAGGGCACGCTGAGCCGTGGCCAGGGCGACACGATCCGCTTCAATGTCACCGATGGTGGCGCGTCGATCCCCGTGACCTACACCGGCCTGCTGCCTGACCTCTTTGCCGAGGGACAAGGCATGATCGGGCAGGGCCGTTACATCAACGGCACCTTTGAAGCCGTTGAAATCCTGGCGAAACATGATGAAAGCTATATGCCGCGCGAAGTGATCGACGCGCTCAAGGCGCAAGGCATCTACGTCGATCCGAACGCTGCCCCTACGACGAATTAACCCTTTCGCGGCACCTTTGCCCCCGTTCCAGATGGGGGTCAGACCATGCCAAGCGTCCGGCAGATTGCCGAAGAAATCGTCGCCCGCGAAGGCGGCTATGTGAACGATCCCGCCGATCCCGGCGGTGCCACCAACCACGGCGTCACCATCGGCACGATGCGCCGGCTGCGGCTCGACCTGACGGGGGACGGGCAGGTGACGGTCGCCGATGTGCGCGCGCTGACGCGGGCACAGGCGGTCGAGATCTTCATCAACCACTATTTCGTGGCGCCCCGCATCGCGGATCTGCCCGAGGTGCTGCAGGCGTCGGTCTTTGACATGTATGTCAATGCCGGCGCCAATGCGGTGCGCATCCTGCAACGCCTGCTGCGCGACATGCGCATCGAGGTGGCGGTCGATGGCGTGATCGGGCCGCGCACCATCGCCGCCGCCCGCGCCGGGGTGGCGGCCGCACCGGGCCATATCGCCGATGCCTATGCCATCGCGCGGCGCAACTACTATTACGCGCTCGCCGATGCGCGCCCGGCCAGTCGCAGATTTGCCCGCCGGCGGGACGGCGGCAAGGGCGGCTGGATCACCCGGGCCGAGGCCTTCATGGCGCCGCGTTTTCACCTCACCGAGGCCCAACATCGCGAAAGGACTGCATCATGGGGATGATCCGGGGACTGCTTGCCATGCTGCTGGGGTCGGGTCGCGGCTCTGCCGCGGACCTGGCCGCGCTCTTGCGCGAGGGTGCGGCGCAGGGTGCCATCGTGCTGCCAACCTCGCCGCAGGGGCGCACCGGTTTTGACCGGCTGATGGATGCCGTCAACCGGCTGCCGCGCCCGCTCATGGCGCTCGGCACGGTCATTCTTCTGGGTGCCGCGCTGGTCGCGCCCGACTGGTTCGCCGCGCGGATGGAGGCGCTTGCGGCCGTGCCCGAGGCGCTGTGGTGGCTGATCGGAGCGATCATCAGCCTCTATTTCGGCGCCCGCCACCAGAGCCACGAACAGGCGTTCCAGCGCGAGCTTGTGGCGAGCGTCGCGGCCGTCGGGCCAGCGGTGGAGGCAAGCTCGCCGCAAGCGGCCGATGCGGGGCCGGATGCGGCGCTCACGCAGCATGCGGTGTCGCCCGGGGAAAATGGCGCGCTGACTGACTGGCTGACTGACTGGGGCGGCACGCAGACGTGACATGATGCCCCGCCCCAGCCCTGTTGGCGAGCGCCGGAATATCGCCTAAACCGGATGCATGACAGCAGAGCTTGGACATTTCGCACTGATTCTGGCCTTTGGCATCGCCATCCTGCAGATGGTGGTGCCACTGGTGGGCGCCCACAAGGGATGGCGGGGCTGGATGGCCTTTGCCGAACCGGCTGCGGTGACGCAATTTCTGCTGGTGGGTTTTGCCTTTGCGACGCTGACCTGGGCCTTCGTGACCTCGGATTTCTCGCTGCAACTGGTCTATGCCAATTCGCACAGCGCCAAGCCGATGCTCTACAAGGTCAGCGGCGTCTGGGGCAATCACGAAGGCTCGATGCTGCTCTGGCTGCTGATCCTGACGCTGTTCGGCGCCTGTGCGGCCTGGTTCGGCGGCAATCTGCCCGCGACGCTGCGCGCGCGGGTGCTGGCGGTGCAGGCCTCGATCGGTGTGGCCTTCTTTGCCTTCATCCTGTTCACCTCGAACCCGTTCCTGCGCCTTGACGTGCCGCCGTTCGACGGGCGCGACCTCAACCCGCTGTTGCAGGACCCCGGCCTCGCCTTTCACCCGCCGTTCCTCTACCTCGGCTATGTCGGCCTGAGCATGGCGTTCTCCTTTGCTGTCGCCGCCCTGATCGAAGGCCGGGTCGATGCCGCCTGGGGTCGCTGGGTGCGGCCCTGGACGCTGGCCGCCTGGCTTTTCCTGACCGTGGGCATCTCCCTGGGGTCGTGGTGGGCCTATTACGAACTGGGCTGGGGCGGTTTCTGGTTCTGGGACCCGGTCGAGAACGCATCGTTCATGCCCTGGCTGATCGCGGCGGCTCTTCTGCATTCCTCGATCGTGGTGGAAAAGCGCGAGGCGCTGAAAAGCTGGACCATCCTGCTCGCAATCCTCGCCTTCGGCTTTTCGCTGCTGGGCACGTTCATCGTGCGGTCGGGCGTCCTGACCTCGGTCCATGCTTTTGCCAATGATCCCGAGCGTGGTGTGTTCATCCTGATGATCCTCGCGGTCTTTGTCGGGGGGGCGCTGACGCTCTATGCGCTGCGGGCCGGCGCGATGGAGGCCAAGGGCGCCTTTGGCGCGGTCAGTCGCGAAAGCGGGCTGGTGCTCAACAACATCTTGCTCGCGGTCTCGGCGCTGGTGGTGTTTGTCGGCACGATCTGGCCGCTTTTTGCCGAAATGGTGTTCGGCCGGACGTTGTCGGTCGGACCGCCTTTCTTTGACGCGGCCTTTTCCCCCTTCATGGTGGCGATTGCGGTGGCGATGCCGGTCGGCGCGATGCTCGCATGGAAGCGCGGGTCGATGGCGCGTGCCCTGCGGCCGCTGGCGCCGGTCGCGATGCTTGCGGTGGCCCTGGGCGCGCTGGCCTTTGCGGTTCAGACCGGGCGGTCGGCGTTGGGGCCGGTCGGCGTGGCGCTGGGGGTCTGGGTCATCGCGGGCAGTGCCGTCGATCTGTGGATGCGAACCGGGCGGGGCCCGTTGGCCGGGCGGCTGGCGCGTCTCACCCGCCTGCCGCGCGCCGACTGGGGCAAGTCGGTCGCCCATGCCGGCATGGGCGTGACCGTGTTCGGCATCGCGGCCGTGCTCGCCTGGCAGCAGGAGGATATCCGCGTGGCCCAGATCGGCGCACCCTATGCCGTCGGCGCCTACGAGGTCGAACTGCGGGGCGTGACCGAGGGCGAAGGGCCGAACTACCGCACCCAGATGGCCGAAATCGTGGTGCGGCGCGATGGCCGGGACGTGGCCGTGCTTTTCCCCGAGAAACGTTTCTATCCGGTGGCGGCGATGCCCACGACCGAGGCCGCGATCAAGAATGGCGTGCTGCGCGACCTCTATGTCGTGATCGGCGATCCGCAACAGGGCGGAGGCTATGCCGTGCGGACCTATATCAAGCCCTTTGCCAACTGGATCTGGGGCGGCGCCATCCTGATGGCGTTCGGCGGGCTGATCTCGCTGTCTGACCGCCGCCTGCGCGTTGCGGCGGGTGCGGCCAAGACCGACAGCCGCACCGGCGGGGTGCCTGCCGAATGAGGGCTGTGGTGCTGGCCTGTCTGCTCTGGGCGGCGCCGGCCTGGGCTGTTCAACCGGCTGAAATGCTCGACGATCCCGCGCTTGAGGCCCGCGCGCGCGAGATCAGCGCCGGGCTGCGCTGCCCGGTGTGCCGCAACGAGAGCATTGATGAGAGTGAGGCCATCGTCGCCCGCGACCTGCGGCTGATGGTGCGCGAAAGGCTGCTCGCCGGCGACAGCGACAGCGAGGTCGTCGCGGCCATTGTGGCCCGCTATGGCGAATTCGTCCTGCTGCGTCCGGATACGCGGGGTGTCAACCTGGCGCTCTGGCTGGCGGGGCCTGCCATGCTGCTGGGTGCGCTTGGCATCGGCATCATGACGATCCGCCGCCGCACCGCCCCGGCGCCCGAGACGCTGAGCGCTGCGGAAAAGGCGCGGCTCGAGGAAATCATGCGGTCGTGACGCCGGGTTGTTCTTTTCCCGCCCCGGCGTTTCACTAGATTTCCGCCAAAGACATTCCCGAAAGGCAGGCAGACGATGGACTATCAGGCAATCCGGCTGGTGACGCGCGACGATATCGCGGTGCTGAGCCTGAACCGACCCGAGGTGATGAATGCGCTCAACGCCCAGATGCGGGCAGAAATCACCCATGCCGTCAAATCCGCACAGACGGCGGCGCGGGTGCTGGTGATCACCGGCATCGGGCGGGCCTTTTGCTCGGGGCAGGATCTGGGCGATGGGGGCAATGCCGCGAACCTCGACCTCGAACGCACGCTGCGCGACGAATATGTGCCGATGCTCAAGGCGATTTTCGATTGCACGATCCCCACGATCGCCGCGGTCAACGGCGCGGCCGCCGGTGCGGGGGCGAACCTTGCGCTCGCCGCGGATGTGGTGATCGCGTCCGAGGATGCCTATTTCGTGCAGGCCTTTACCCGCATCGGGCTGATCCCTGACGCGGCCGGCACCTATTGGCTGCCCCGCCAGATCGGCGCGGCGCGGGCGATGGGGGCGGCGCTCTTCGCGGACAAGATCATGGCGAAACAGGCCGCCGACTGGGGCATGATCTATGAAACCGCCCCCGCGCCGGCATTCGAGGCGCATTGGATGGCGCGGGCCGCGCATCTGGCCAAGGGGCCGACCGAGGCCTATCGCCACGTCAAGACCGCGATGCGTGCCTCCTTTGGCAATACGCTCGACGAACAACTCTCGCTCGAGGCGCAGCTGCAGGGCGCCTGTGGCCAGACCCGCGACTTTCGCGAAGGCGTGGTGGCCTTTCTGCAGAAACGCGCACCGCGCTACGAGGGGCGCTGAAGCGAGAGATAGAGGCTGTCAGTCCAGACACCGCCCAGACAAAACGTCCGCGCCGCGCGTCCGGTTTCGACAAAGCCCAGTTTTTGCAGCACCCGCAGCGAGGCGAGGTTCTGCGGGTCGATATCGGCGGTGAGCGCGGGCCAGTCCGTGTTGGCCCAGAGATGCGCGATCAGCGTCTGCATGGCCTCGGTCGCATAGCCATGCCCCCAATGGTCGGGGTGCAGGATATAGCCGATTTCGGGCAAGCGGGTGCTGCCCGCCTTGCCGATCAGGGCGCCGTCCTTTTCGATGACCAGATCCAGGCAGGCGGGCCCGCCGGCGAGCATCCCTGCCATCCACGCCTCTGTCACCTCGGGCGTGGCATGGGGCAGGGTGGACCAGTAGCGCATGGCCCGGGCGTCCCGCATGATCGCGTGAAACGCCATCAGGTCGCCCGCGCGCGGCGGACGCAGGGTCAGCCGCGCGCTGTGCAGCACGGTCATGCGACCGCGCCGGGCAGATCAGCGCTTTTCGATATCGACATAATCGCGCCGCGTCTCACCCTTGTAGAGCTGACGCGGCCGGCCGATCTTGAGCTGCGGATCGGCAAGCTGTTCTTTCCACTGCGAAATCCAGCCGACCGTGCGGGCCACGGCAAAGATCGGCGTGAACATCGAGGTGGGAAAGCCCATCGCATCAAGGATGATGCCCGAATAGAAATCGACATTCGGATAGAGCTTTTTCTCGATGAAATACGGGTCTTCGAGCGCGATCCGCTCAAGCTCCTTGGCGACCTGCAGCGTCGGGTTGTTGTGCACACCCAGAAGCTCCAGCACCTCATCCGCCGATTGTTTCATCACCGTCGCGCGCGGGTCAAAGTTCTTGTAGACGCGGTGGCCGAAGCCCATCAGGCGGAACGGGTCGTTCTTGTCCTTGGCGCGTGCGATGTATTCGGGGATGCGGTCCACCGTCCCGATCTCGCGCAGCATTTCGAGGCAGGCCTGATTGGCCCCGCCATGCGCAGGCCCCCAGAGGCAGGCGATGCCGGCCGCGATACAGGCAAAGGGGTTGGCCCCAGAGGAGGAGGCGAGCCGCACCGTCGAGGTTGACGCGTTCTGTTCGTGATCGGCATGCAAGGTAAAGATCCGGTCCATCGCGCGCGCGAGGATCGGGTTCACGCGGTATTCCTCGCAAGGCACGGCAAAGCACATGTGCAGGAAATTGGACGCATAATCGAGTTCGTTGCGCGGATAGACGAACGGCTGGCCGATGGAGTATTTGTAGGCCATCGCGGCGATCGTCGGCATCTTGGCGACCAGCCGGTGCGACGCGATCTCGCGCTGGCGTTCGTCGTTGATGTCGGTGCTGTCATGGTAGAACGCGCTCATCGCGCCGACCACGCCGACCATCGTGGCCATCGGATGCGCATCGCGGCGGAACCCGCGGAAGAAATAGTGCATCTGCTCGTGGATCATCGTGTGCCGTGTGATCAACCGCTCGAACCCCTCGAGCTCGTCTGCCGTGGGCAGGTTGCCGTAAAGCAGCAGGAAGGCCACTTCGAGGAAATGCGATTTGGCGGCAAGCTGGTCGATGGGATAGCCGCGATGCAGCAGCACGCCCTCATCCCCGTCGATGAAGGTGATCGCACTGTCACAGGCGGCGGTGGAGGTGAATCCGGGGTCATAGGTAAAGACATCGGCCTGCGCATAAAGCTTGCGGATGTCGATGACATCGGGCCCCGCCGTCGGGCTGAGCACCGGGATATCATAGGATGTGCCGTTAATCGTCAGCGTTGCGGTCTTGTCGGCCATTGGGTCATTCCCCTTCTGAGGTCGATGCCCGGCGGTTCCAGGGCATATGCGCTAGGTTCTGTCACCTGCAGCTAACCGCGAAAGGTGACGAAATGGTTTCAGGCCGCGGCCTCTTCGAGGCGGGCGAGCGTTTCTTCCCGGCCGAGCACGAGCATCATGTCGAACACGCTGGGCGAGACCGAGCGTCCTGCCAGCGCCGCACGCAGCGGGCCGGCGAGTTTGCCCAGCTTGATCCCATGACGCTCGGCCAGTTCAGCCGCTTTCGCTTCGAGAGTTTCGCGGTCCCAGCTAGCATTTTGCAGATGCGGCGTCAATTCGTGCAGTATACGACGGGATACCGCATCGAGCGTGGCCGCGCTCTGCGCATCCGGCTCCAGCGGTCGGGTTGCCAGTATAAAATGTGCCTTTTCAATGAGTTCTGGCAAGGTCTTTGCGCGTTCCTTGAGGCAGTAGAGGCTCCGCAACAGCCCGTCGCTCTGCGCCTTTGACAGGGCTGGCGCCCCGGTTGCGGCCAGGAAAGCATGGATTTCATGCAGCAGCGCAGTATCCTCGCTCGCGGCGATGTGCTGGCCGCAGAGATTTTCGAGCTTTTTGGTGTCGAACCGCGCCGGCGACCGCCCGATTCCCGCAAGGTCGAACCAGTCGCGCGCCTGCGCATCGGTAAAGAACTCTGCGTCGCCATGGCTCCATCCGAGACGGGTGAGATAGTTGCGCATCCCCGCCGCCGGATAGCCCATCGCCTGATATTCCGCCGCCCCGGTGGCGCCATGGCGTTTCGACAGCTTCTTGCCGTCGGGACCAAAGATCAGCGGGATATGCGCCATCACCGGCACCGGCCAGCCCATCGCGTCATAGATCATCTTTTGCCGGAAGGCATTGGTGAGGTGGTCATCGCCGCGGATCACATGGGTCACGCCCATGTCATGGTCATCGACCACCACGGCGAGCATATAGACCGGCGTGCCGTCAGAGCGCAGCAGCACCATGTCGTCCATCTGGTCATGGCCGATGGTCACATCGCCCTGCACTTCGTCATGGATCGTCGCTGCCCCTTCGCGCGGGGCCTTGATGCGGATCACATGGGGCGCGTCGGGGTGCTGGTCGGCAGGCACGTCGCGCCAGGGCGAGCGAAAGAGCGTGGAGGCATTCGCCGCGCGCGCGGCCTCGCGGAAGGCCTCGATCTCTTCCTGCGTCGCAAAGCATTTGTAGGCGGTGCCGGCATCGAGCATCGCGCGCGCCACCTCGGCATGGCGGGCGGCGCGGGCGAACTGGCTGATCGGCGCGCCATCCCAGTCGAGCCCCAGCCAGGTCAGCCCGTCAAGGATCGCCTGCCGGTTCTCGTCGGTCGAACGGGCCCGGTCAGTATCCTCGATGCGCAACAGGAACTTGCCGCCACGGCCGCGCGCGAAAAGCCAGTTGAACAGGGCCGTGCGCGCACCGCCGATATGCAGCGCACCGGTGGGTGAAGGGGCAAAGCGGGTGACAACGGGGGGCTGGGCCGTGCTGGTGTCGGGTGTGCGGGGCATCGGGAAATTAACCTTTCGTTCACCATGACGGCGCTAGTGTCAGGGGATACTCAGGACGAGGTCGGAGGACAAGTGCAAGGGCTTTTGGCGCTGCAGGATGCGGCCCTGCGGCAGCGCGGCCATCTGATGGGATGGGTGCCGGTCTGCCTTGGCACCGGCATCGGCCTCTATTTCCTTGTGCCGGTCGAACCGGGGCCTTTGGCCTATGCGGGGCTGGTGGCCATCGCGGTTCTTGCGCTGGTCATCGCGCGGCGGATCGGGCCGGCCGCCAGCCCGCTCATGGTCGCGCTCGCGCTGGTCGCCGGCGGCGCCCTCCTCGCCGGGGCGCGCAGTCATTACGTGGCAGAGCCGGTGCTGGGCTACCGCTATTACGGCGCGATCGAGGGGCGGGTCGTGTCCATCGACCGCTCGGTCAGCGACGCACCACGGCTCACGCTCGACCGGGTCGTGCTCGAACGCATGTCACCCGCGCGCACGCCCGCGAGGGTCCGCGTCTCGGTGCATGCGGATGGGCCGCTGGCTCTGCCAGAGCCCGGCACCGTGGTGATCCTGACCGGGCATCTTGGCCCGCCCTCGGGGCCGGTCGAACCGGGCGGGTTCGATTTTCAGCGCAATGCCTGGTTTGAGAGGCTCGGCGCGGTCGGCTATACCCGCACCCCCGTTCTCGTGCTGGCGCCGGCGCAGGAGGGTGCTGCGGGGCTCTGGGTCGATCGGCAAAGGGCCGCGATCTCGGCCGGGGTGCAGGCGCTGTTGCCCGGTGAGACCGGCGCCTTTGCCGCCGCGCTGATGACCGGGGACCGGTCGGGCATGGGGCAGGCGACGCTGGCCGCTCTGCGCGCGAGCAACCTCGCACATCTGCTCGCGATATCGGGCCTGCACATGGGGCTGCTCACCGCCTTTGTGTTCGGGGTGCTGCGCTATGGGCTGGCCCTGATCCCGCCCTTCGCGCTGCGGCTGCCGGTCAAGAAGTTCGCGGCCTTTGCGGCGCTGCTGGTCGCCGCCGCCTATCTGGCGCTGTCGGGTGGCAACGTGGCGACCGAGCGGGCCTTTGTGCAGGTGGCGGTGATGCTGGTCGCGGTCATGCTCGACCGGCGGGCCCTGACGCTGCGGTCGGTGGCCATCGCGGCGCTGATCGTGCTGCTCATGCGGCCCGAGGCGCTGATGGGGCCGGGGTTCCAGATGTCCTTTGCCGCCACGACTGCGCTGGTTGCGGTCTTTGGCTGGATCACCGGGGTCGCGCGCGACCGTGTGCCTCGCTGGCTGCGCCCGACGCTCGGTGTGGTGCTGTCGTCGCTGGTCGCAGGGCTGGCGACCGCGCCCTTTGCGGCGGCGCATTTCAACCAGATTTCCCATTATGGGCTGATCGCCAACCTTCTGAGCGTGCCGCTGATGGGGGTGCTGGTGATGCCGGCGGCGGTCATTGCCGCGTGCCTCGCGCCTTTCGGTCTGGCCTGGGTCGGGCTCTGGATCATGGAGATCGGTCTGCGCTGGATCCTCTGGGTCGCGCATGGGGTTGCGGGGCTCGATGGCGCCGTCGGCCATGTGGTGACGCCGGGCAACTGGGTCCTGCCACTGCTGGCCCTCGGGGCGCTCTGGCTGGTGCTGTGGCAGGGGCGGGCGCGCCTCGTGGGGGTGGTCCCGGTCGCGCTGGCCCTTGTGCTGTGGTCCGGGGCAGGGCGTCCGGCGCTGCTGGTGGCCGACAGCGGCGCGTTGATCGGCGTGATGGGGCCGCAGGGCCGGGCGCTGAACAAGCCGCGGGGGGATGGTTTTGTCGCCGGGAGCTGGCTGGAAAATGACGGCGCCCCGGTCGGACAGGAGACCGCCGCGCAGCGTGACGGCCTGCTGCGCGGCGACCGTCGCACCGAGGCCGTGGTCGGCGGATTGCGGATTGTCCAGATAGCGGGGGACCGCGCGCTGGCCGCGATCAAAGGGTGCGATGGCGCCGATATCCTGATCGTGACCGTGGCCGACCCGGTCACGCGCCCTTGCGAGGTCTATGACATCGACCGGCTGCGGCAGACGGGTGCGCTGGCGGGATGGACGGGGGGGGATGGCCTGCGCATCGTGTCGGCGCGCGAGGTGACGGGCGACAGGATCTGGTCAGGCCGGCGAGGCCCGGCGGATATCGCTGTGGCGGCCAACGACGGCTGACGCCCCGATCCCGCCCCGATCCCGCCCGGATCCCGCGCGGATCCCGCCCGGATCCCGCACGGATCCCGCCCGGATCCCGCCCGGATCCCGCACGTCAGCCCCTGCGACCCTGTCGGAGCCTCCGGCGGGGATATTTCCGGCCAAAAGATGCGGGCAGTTGCGCGCTAATAGGTCCGGATCAGCCCGACCAGACGGCCTTGCACCTTGACCTGATCGTCGCGCAGCAGGCGGGTTTCGTAGAGCGGATTGGCCGCCTCGAGCGCGATCATGCCGTTCTGGCGGCGAAAACGCTTGAGCGTCGCCTCGAGATCCTCGACCAGCGCCACCACGATATCGCCGTTGCTGGCGGTATTCGTTTCGCGGATCACGACGATATCGCCGTCGTTGATCCCGGCCTCGATCATCGAATCGCCCTTGACCTCGAGCGCGTAATGCTCGCCCGCGCCCAGCATCGACTGTGGCACGGCGACGGAATGCGACACCTCGCTGATCGCCTCGATCGGGACACCGGCCGCGATGCGCCCCATCACCGGCAGTTCGACCGCGCCGGTCGCCTCGACCGTCAGCGCCGCGCGCGGGGTCGTGGCGGGGCGGTCGCCGGCGATCACCCGGGGGGTGAAGCCTGCCTTGCGCGCCGCGCCGTCGATCATCGCATCGGGCAGCTTGACGATCTCGAGCGCGCGGGCGCGATGCGCCAGCCGCCGGATGAAACCCCGTTCCTCCAACGCGGTGATCAGCCTGTGGATGCCGGATTTCGACCGCAGGTCGAGTGCCTCTTTCATCTCGTCAAAGGAGGGGGAAACGCCATCGCGCTGCACACGCTTGTTGATGAAGTCGAGCAGGTCGAGCTGCTTTTTCGTCAGCATCGAAAATCCCTTTCCGGACAGGAACGAAGATGGGAACAAAGGCGGGTCGTTTCTCCTATGTTCTACCCTTGTTCCCGGTTTGTGTCAACCGGTGCGGCGGCTATCGGCTCCGGGCTCAGAGCGCGATATACTCGACCATCGCCCCTGCCGGCCGGCCGGGATCGTGGGGGGGTTGCACGATCAGGCAGTCGGCCTGCGCCAGCACCGAGAGAAGCGCGCTGTCTTGCTTGCCGCAGGCGCGCAGACCGGCCTCTGTGCGCGTGGCCCGCAGGTAATGCTCGCGCGGGCCGTTGGGCGGCAAAGTCTCTGCCAGTGGTCCGCAAAGGCGCGGTGCCGGCTGCGCGGGCAGGCCCAGCATCGTCAGAATGACCGGACCCAGAAACACGGTGCCGCAGACCATGGCCGAGACAGGGTTGCCCGGCAGGCCCAGAAGCAGGGCCTCATCGATCCGCCCCGCCATCAGCGGCTTGCCCGGGCGCAGCGCGACCTTGTGAAAGGCGAGGTCATGGCCGCGCGCCTGCACCGCCTGCGCCACCAGGTCGTGATCGCCGACCGAGGCGCCGCCGATTGTCAGCACGAGATCGGCACCAGACGCGAGGTCGAACACGAGGTCCAGCGCGGCCATGTCATCGCGTGCGATCGGCAGCAGGCGCGGCGCTGCGCCCAGCGCCGTGCACAGCGCGTGCAGGCCATAGCTGTTGGACGCGATGATCTGGTCGGGCCCCGGCGTCTCGCCCGGCTGCACAAGTTCATCGCCGGTCGCGATGATGGCGATGACGGGCTTTCGGGTCACCGGCACCTCGGCGATGTTCATCGCGGCGAGAAGGGCGATATCGGATGGCGAGAGCCTGCGCGGCGCTGCAACGCTGTCGCCACGCCGGAAATCATTGCCCGCAGGGCGGATATTGCTGCCGGCCGCGATGTCGGGGCCAAGCAGTATGTTACTTTCGCTTCGCGTGACATCCTCTTGAATCACAACGAAATCTGCGCCATCTGGCAGCGGCGCGCCGGTGAGGATGCGCACCGCGGTGCCGGCCGTCACCCGACCGCCAAAGCCCCGTCCGGCCGCACTTTCCCCGATCACGCGCAGGCTTGCTCCGGCGTGCAGGTCAGCCTTGCGGATCGCATAGCCATCCATGGCCGAGGCCGCAAAGGGCGGCTGGTCGCGCCGTGCCGCCACGCTTTGCGACAGGACGCGCCCGGCCGCCATGCGCAACGGCACCATCTCTGTCGGCAGCGGGGTTACCAGCGCAAAGATCTGCTCGAGCGCGGCTGTGACCGAAATCATGGCGCCTCGAACCGGCCGGATTTGCCGCCTTCCTTGAGCCGCAGCCGGATGCCGCCGATCTGCATTCCCTTTTCCGCGGCCTTGAGCATGTCATAGACCGTGAGTGCCGCGACCGAGACGGCGGTCAGCGCCTCCATCTCGACCCCGGTCACGCCGGCGGTGCGCACAGTGGCGGTGATGCGCACACCGGGCAGCGCATCGTCGCAGACAAGGTCGAGCGCCACGCGCGTCAGCGGCAGCGGATGGCAGAGCGGGATCAGATCGGACGTGCGCTTGGCCGCCATGATGCCGGCGATGCGCGCGATGCCCAGCACGTCGCCCTTGGCCGCCGTGCCCTGCGCCACCAGCGCCAGTGTCGCGGCCGTCATCACCACATGCCCTTCGGCGACGGCGAGCCGGTCTGTCGCGCCCTTGTCGGTCACATCGACCATATGGGCGTGACCGGCCGCGTCGAAATGCGTCAGGCTCACATCCCGCCCCCCGCTGTGAGAGGATTGGCCAGCAGCCGGCGCGTGGCCGCGGCGACATCCTCCTGCCGCATCAGGCTTTCGCCGATGAGAAAGGCGCGCGCGCCGTAGCGGGCGAGGTCGGCGAGGTCCTCGGGCGTGTTCAGCCCGCTTTCCGACACGATCAGCCGGTCGGCGGGGACGCGGCGCGCAAGCTGCCGCGTGGTGTCGAGCGTCACGTCAAAGCTCTGCAGGTTGCGGTTGTTGATGCCGATCAGCGGCGAGCGGAGCAGCGTCGCACGCTCGAGCTCGGCCGCGTCATGCACCTCGATCAGCGCATCCATGCCCCACTGCGTCGCCGCCGCCTCAAGCTCGGCCGCCTGCGCGTCGCTCACGCTCGCCATGATGATCAGGATGCAATCGGCCTGCAGCGCGCGCGCCTCGGCCACCTGCCAGGTGTCATACATGAAATCCTTGCGCAATGCGGGCAGGCTCGCCGCCTCGCGCGCGGCGGTCAGATAGCTGTCGTCGCCCTCGAAGGACGGCCCGTCGGTCAGCACCGACAGGCAGGTGGCGCCGCCCTCGGCATAGGCACGGGCCAGCGCGGGCGGGTCGAAATCGGCGCGGATCAGGCCCTTGGACGGGCTTGCCTTCTTGATCTCGGCAATGAGCCCATACCCTTCGCGGGTCGCGTCGGCGAGCGTCTCGGCAAAGCCGCGCGGCGGCGGCGCGGCGGTGGCGCGGGCCTCGATCTCGCTCAAGGGCGTCGCGGCCTTGCGGGCGGCGACCTCTTCGAGCTTGTAGGCCTTGATCTTGTCCAGAATATCCATGGCCATGTTCTAGCGGGCAAGGTCAGGGAAGAAAAGCGCCGCCGCCCGCATTTACCCCTGTGTCACCCGGGCGAGCGTCTCGACGGCCCGCCGCGCGGCGCCACTGTCGATGCTTTCGCGTGCCTTTTCAACGCCTTGCGGCAGATCGTTGACCTTTCCCGCGACAAGCAGCGCCGCGGCGGAATTGAGCAGGACCGCATCGCGATAGGCACCGGGCGCCCCATCCAGCAGCGCGCGGAACGCCTGCCCGTTCTCGGCCGGAGTGCCGCCCAGGATCGCCGCGAACGGATGGACCGGCAGCCCGGCCTCCTCGGGGTGGACCTCGAACTCGGTGATCGCGCCGGCGTCCAGCGCGGCGACCCAGGAGACGCCCGAGATGCTCAGCTCATCCGTGCCGTCGCTGCCATGCACCAGCCAGGCGGCGTCTGATCCCAGCGCCGCCAGCGTCTCGGCCATCGGCCGGATCAGCGCACGCGAAAAGGCTCCGGTGAGCTGGCGTTTCACCCCGGCCGGATTTGTGAGCGGTCCCAATATGTTGAAGATCGTTCTTGTTCCAAGCTCGGCGCGCGTCGGCATCACATGCTTGATCGCCGGATGGTGCATCGGCGCCATCATGAAGCCGATGCCGGCCTCGCGCAGTCCGCGCTCCACCACCTCCGCCCCGACCATGACATTGATGCCAAGCTGCCCCAGCGCATCCGCCGCGCCGGATTTTGACGACAGGTTGCGGTTGCCATGCTTGGCCACCGGCACACCCGCGCCCGCCACCACAAAGGCCGTCGCGGTCGAGATGTTGAGCGTGCCCTTGCCGTCGCCGCCAGTGCCCACGATGTCCATCGCGCCGTCGGGCGCGCGCACGGGCAGGCATTTGGCGCGCATCACGGCGGCGGCGGCGGCATATTCCTGCACCGTTTCGCCCCGCGTGCGCAGCGCCATCAGAAAGCCGCCGATCTGGCTCGGCGTCGCGTCGCCCTCAAAGAGGATGGTAAACGCCGTCTCGGCCTGCGCGCGGGTCAGCGGGCCCTCTGCTGCGGCATGGATCAGGGGCTTGAGCGCGTCACTCATGCCGCGACCGGAACCATGTCGAGGAAATTGCGCAACAGCGCATGGCCGTGCTGCGAGGCGATGCTTTCAGGGTGGAACTGCACGCCATGGATCGGCAGGTCGCGGTGTTGCAGCCCCATGATCGTGCCATCCTCGAGCCAGGCCGTCACCTCGAGACAGTCCGGCAGGCTTTGGCGTTCGACCACCAGCGAGTGGTAGCGCGTCGCCTCGAAAGGCGAGGGCAGGCCGGCAAAGACGCTGGCGCCCGCGTGATGCATCAGCCCCATCTTGCCATGCACGATCTCGTGGCAGCGCACCACCTTGCCGCCAAAGGCTTCGCCGATGGTCTGGTGGCCCAGGCAGACGCCCAGCAGCGGCGTGCGCGTCTCGGCGGCGGCCGCGGTGAGCGCCAGACAGATCCCGGCCTGCGCGGGGTCGCAGGGGCCGGGCGACAGAACGATGCCCGAGGGGCGCAACGCCATCGCCTGCTGCACATCGAGCGCATCGTTGCGGCGCACCACCACATCGGCCCCAAGCTCGCCCAGATAGTGGACGAGGTTGTAGGTAAAGCTGTCGTAGTTGTCGATCAGAAGCAGCATGTTTACGCCTTGTGCCCAACTGGGGGCTACCTATGGAAGGGCTGATGACGGTATAGTTGCGCAAGGTCATGGGCCGCAAGATGCTTTGGCGTCGGCGACCATGGGGAACGGTGGCCGGATCACGGCCGCCACAAAGGCAAGAGGCGTGTGCATGGCGAGAGGATTTGTGTCGGGTGGGCTGTTCGGCCTCGTTGTGGCGGGCCTCGGTCTGACAACCGCCTCGCTTCTGGCGCCGCAGCCCGCCGGGACCCGGCCGCCGCAGATGCCCCAGCAGGACGCCCCCCGGGTCGAGGAGCCGCAAGGCCCGTCCGCCGCGATCACGACAGGCCCGATCGCGCCGCCCGAGTCCTCGGGGACGCCCGACATCGCCAGCGCGCCGCAGGTGGCGGCCCCCGTGCCCGATCCCTTCGGGACTGTGGCCGACACCACGCCCGCCGCTGTGCCGCAAACACCCGAGATCGACACCGGGCTGGACCTGCCCCGTCCGCCGGCAGAGCCCAGCGTCTCTGCATCGCCCGACAGTCCGGTGCTGCCAAACCCGCAGGCGCAGGCGCCGCAGGTTCCCGGCTTTGAAGAGGATGTCGTGCTGTCCACCGCACCCGCCACGCCGGCGCCGCCACCGGTCACCGTCGCCGCGCCTGACATTGCGACAGAGGCCGTGCCGCAACCCGTGATCGTCGATGACACGGTTGGCGCAGAGACGGTTGGCGCAGAGACGGTTGGCGCAAACGGGGCGCCCGAGACCGATATCACGACAGCCGCGGTGCCAGACCCAACCTCCGAAGGCGCGGCGGACCCGGCCACTGCCCCCGTCGCCGCGGCGACACCGGCGCCAGCCACGGAACCGGTCACAGACGCCGAGCCTGCGCCGCAACAGGCTGCCGAACCTGCGCCCGAACCTGCGCCCGAACCTGCGCCCGAACCTGCGCCCGAACCTGCGCCTGAACCCGCGCCTGCGCCCGAACCCGCGCCTGCGCCCGAACCCGCGCCTTTGCCCGAACCCGAACCTGCACCAGAACATGCACCAGAACCTGCACCAGAACCTGCACCAGAACCTGCACTGGCCGCCCAACCGCGCATTGCTCTGCGTGGTGATGCGGCAAGCCTGCCCTCTGTCGAGACCGGCGTCCGGGTCAACCGTCCCGCCACGCCCGCCGCCGCCACGCCCGCCGCCGCGCCCGATGCCGCAGCACCTGACGCCGATCCGGCGACCGACCTTTCCGGGCCTGCCCTGCAAGCCTTTGCCGCGCCGTTCGAGCGGGCCGATGACCGCCCGCTGATGGCCATCGTCCTGATGGATGACGGGTCCATCGACGGTCTGGCCGAGGCCGTGCCGGCCATCCCCTTTCCGGTCAGCATCGCCATCGACCCTTCGGATGCCAATGCCACCGCCCGCATGGCCGCCTACCGCGCCGCCGGGTACGAAGTGCTGGCCATCGCGCGCCTGCCCATTGGCGCACAGCCCAGCGATGTCGAGGTCACGTATGAATCGGTCTTTGCCGCGCTGCCCGAAACCGTCGCGCTGCTCGATGCGGGCGAGGGTGGGTTGCAGGCCACATCGGCCGTGGCCGATCAGGCCATGGCGCGGCTCGCAGGGGACGGGCGCGGCTTTGTCACCGTGACGCAGGGGCTCAACATGGCACTGCGCGCCGCCGAAGGCGCGGGCGTGCCGGTGCGCACGATCTACCGCGACCTCGATGGCGAGGGACAGGATGCCACCGTCGTCCGCCGTTTTCTCGATCAGGCGGCCTTTCGCGCGCGGCAGGAAAGCGGCGTGATCCTGCTGGCCCGGTTGCGGCCCGATACGGTGTCGGCGCTGATCCTCTGGGGCACGGCGAACCGGGCAGGGCAGGTGGCCCTCGCACCCGTCTCAGCGATCCTGCAAGAGAAGCCCTGACGGCTAGTTGCCGTCCCGGCGGAACTTGGTCGCATCCTCGGCCGCGCGGCGGATCGCGTTCGATTTGTGGACGGTTTCCTGATATTCCGCCTCGGGGTCGCTGTCGAACACGACCCCGCCGCCCGCCTGGATATAGAGCTTTTCATCCTTGAGCACGGCCGTGCGCAGCGCGATGCACATGTCCATGTCGCCGCCCGCGCTGAAATAGCCCACGCCGCCGCCATAGACGCCGCGCTTTTCGGGTTCCAGCTCGTCGATGATCTGCATCGCGCGCACTTTGGGTGCGCCGCTGACCGTGCCGGCGGGCATCCCGGCAAAGAACGCCGACAGCGCATCCTCGCCCTCGGCCAGTTCACCCACCACGTTCGAGACGATATGCATCACATGGCTGTAGCGTTCGATGATGAACTGTTCGGTCGGGCGCACCGTGCCGATCCGCGCCACCCGGCCCACATCGTTGCGGCCGAGGTCGAGCAGCATCAGATGCTCGGCCAGCTCCTTGCGATCCGCAAGCAGCTCTGCCTCATAGGCCTTGTCCGCCTCGGGCGTGGCACCACGCGGCCGGGTGCCGGCGATCGGGCGGATGGTGATCTCGCGGCCAAAGACCCGCACCAGGATCTCGGGGCTGGCGCCGATCACCTGAAAACCGCCAAAGTTGAAGTAGAACATGAAGGGCGAGGGGTTCGTGCGCCGCAGCGATCGGTAAAGCGCAAAGGGCGGCTCGTGAAAATCCTGCGTCCAGCGCTGCGCAGGCACCACCTGAAAGATGTCACCGGCGCGGATATACTCCTGCGCCTTGCGCACGGCGGCGAGATAGCCGTCATGGGAAAAGTTCGACACAGGCGCGCCCGGCGCACGCGTCTCGCCCAAAGCGCGGGCCTCTTGCGGCACCGCGCGGTCGAGCGCGCGCTGCGCGTCCATCACCCGCTCTGCCGCCTGCGCATAGGCGGCCTTGGCCGACAGGCCGGACCCGACCCAGGCGGGCGCCACCAGGATCACATCGCCCTTGACCCCGTCGAGCACCGCCATCACCGAGGGGCGCAGGAACATGGCATCGGGCAGGCCCAGCGGGTCGGGGTTCACATCGGGCAGGTGTTCGACCAGCCGGATCATGTCATAGCCGAGGTAGCCATAAAGCCCCGCCGCCGCCGCAGGCAGACCGTCGGGCAGGGTGATGCGCGATTCCGCCAGCAGCGCGCGCAGCGAGGTGAGAGGGTCCGCCACCTGCACCTCGAACGCCTCGTCGTCATAGCGCGCGGCACGGTTGATCCGCGCGGTGGTGCCGCGACATTCCCAGATCAGATCAGGGTTCATCCCGATCATCGAATAGCGCCCGCGCACCTCGCCGCCGGTCACGCTTTCGAGCATGAAGGCATTGCGCCCCGCGCCCGCGAGCTTGAGCATCAGCGACACCGGCGTGTCGAGGTCGGCGGCGAGCCGCGTATAGACGACCTGATTTTCTCCGGCCTCATATCCCTGCCGGAAGCTGTCGTAATCGGGGGCAAGCGCCATGGCTGACCTTACTGGAACTGGGCGTGCACGGCGGCCACGGCGGCTTCGTTGATCTTGATCTCGGTGCGGTCGAGAATGTCACGCGCAAAGATGCCATAGACATCCTGCCCGATCCCCGACGCCACCTGTTCCGCCAGCATGGCGCGCTGTGCGACAATGGCAGGGTCGGTGGGGTCGGGCGGCGCGATGGCGTCAAGCCGCACGATCAGCGCGCTGCCATCGCCCGCGATCACCCGCGTCTCGCCTTCGGCCATCGTGAAGACCTCGGTCATGAAGCTCGGCGGCGTGCCGTTGACGAAATCGCGCCGGGTCAGGTTCACTTCGCTCAGCGCGGTCAACCCCAGCGTGGCCGGTTCCGCCCCCTCCGCGATCTGCGCGCGCAGGGCCTCGGCCTGCGCCATGATCGCGGCCTGCGTCGCGCTGCGGGTCCAGCCGGCGCGCAGGTCATCGCCGACCTCTTCGATCGGGCGCAGCGTCGGCGGCACCAGCGCATCCAGCCTGAGCGCAAACACCCCCCCGTCCGACAGCGGGGTGAGTTGCAGCGTGGCGCCGGCCTGCACCGCCGCCGCAGCCTCGCGGAAGGTCTCATAGGCAGCGATCCCGTCGGATTGCCCGACCTGCCAGTCGATGCGCCCCAGCTCCAAATCGGTATTCGCGGCCAGATCCTCGAGCGAGGCGCCACCCGCGATCAGGTCGATCATCGTCTCGGACTGGTCTTCGATCACGCGCCGCGCCCGCGCCGCCGCGAGTTCGCCGCGCAGGTCGGGCGCCGCCTCCTCAAAGGTGATCTCTTCGGCCCCCAGGATCGCATTCATCCGGAACAGCGCCGGCCCCAGCGCCGATGGCAAGGGCCCCAGCACATTACCCGGCACCGCGGCAAAGACAGCCTCGCCCGCCGCACCCAGATCCGCCAGCGCCACATCGCCCAGATCGACCGCCGAGAGGTCGAGCCCGCGCTCTGCCACCAGCCCGTCAAAGTCGATCTCGCCGGCATCGAGCCGCGCCCGCGCCGCCGTGGCGGCGGCATCGTCGAGATAGACCAGCCGCTCCACCAGCCGCCGTTCCGGCTGCACATAGTCGCTGATCCGCTCCTGATAGAGCGCCGCGACCGCCTCTTCATCGACCGGCAACTGATCCTGGATCATCTCGGGACGCAGCCAGGCATAGGTGATCGCGCGGGTCTCCGGCGCGGTAAAGGCTTCGGGGTTGGCCAGGTAATGGGCCAGCAGATCCTCGTCACTGGGCGCCGGAAGCGGCTCTGCGAGGGCGTCGGAGCCGAGCGCGGCCCAGACAAGGCTGCGCCGCTCTCCGATATAGCCAATCAGCGCATCGACATAGGCGTCCGGCGCCGGAACGCCGCCCAGCACCGCCGCCTGCAACAGGCTGCGCGCGGTATCCTCGCGCAATCCGGTCTCGAACTCGCCCTCGCTCAGCCCGTTGCGGCGCAACGTCTCGCGATAGGCGTCGCGGCTGAAGGCCCCGTCGAGCCCCCGGAACGCGCCGATCTGCACGATCTGGTCGCGCACCCTCGCGTCGCCCACCGAAATCCCCAGCGCCGCGACTTCGTTGTCGAGCGCCCGCGTCTGGATCACCTGCGCGCGCACCGACCGGTCAAGACCCAGCGATTGCGCCAGAGGAAAGCTCAGCGGCTGGCCGATCTGCGCCTCGAAGGCGCGGATCTGCTCGGTGAGCGCGTTGGAATAGTGCTGCACCGACACGGCTTTGCTGCCGACCGTGCCGATGGTGCGGATATTGCCGGAAATGCCCGTCGCGCCAAAGCCCACAAGGCCCACGAAGAGAAAGCCGAGGATGATCCAGACAAAGATCCTGCTGCCTTTTCGTGCCGCCATTGTTCCGCCCGTCTGCTGAGGTGTCCGTGGATGTCGCAACTGAATAGGCGGTGCGACGCAGGCGTGCAAGGCTCAGCGCGCGGGATATCCCAGCCGCTCCAGCCGGTCGAACAGGGCGCCGACCCCGGCCCGGTCGATATTGGCGAATGCGATACGCAATTGCCGCTCGCCCCCCGGCACATCGGGCGGCATGAACATCGTCCCCGGCAGCAGCAACACTCCCGCATCGCGCACCACCTGCCGGGCCAACAGGTCCGAGGACATCACGAAAGGATGCGCGACATAGGCGAAATAGGCCCCACAGCCCAGCAACTGCCAGCCCTGCGCCGCCAGTCGCGGAAAATGCGCGCCGATCGCCGCGCGCCGGTCAAGGATCTCCGCTCGTTCACCGGCCAGCCACTGACCAAGGTTGCGCATCCCCCAGAGCGCCGCACGCTGGCCCAGCTGATTGGGGCAGATCGTGACGGTATCGAGAAACTTCTCGACCTCCGCCAGCCGCGCGGCAGACGCCACCATCGCGCCGACCCTGTGCCCGGTCAGGCGGTAGGCCTTGGAAAAGGAATAGAGCTGGATCAGCGTATCGGCCCAGTCAGGGTCGGTGAAAAGGTCATGCGCCGCCCCCTCGCGGCTGTCGAAATCGCGGTAGGTCTCGTCCAGCACCAGCGCGATCCCGCGCGCGCGGCAGAGCTCCAGAAAGGCCCGCAGAGTTGCGGCCGGATACTCGACCCCGCCGGGATTGTTTGGCGATACCAGAATGATGGCGCGCGTTCTTGATGTGATCATGGAGGCGGCATCCGCAACCTCCGGCACCAACCCCGGTCCGGTGGGCAAGGCCACCGTGCGGATGCCCGCCATGTCGTTCCACATCCGGTGGTTGAAGTAATATGGCACCGGCAGAATGACCTCATCGCCCTCGCCGCACAGCGTCATCAGCGCCGCCGCATAGGCCTGGTTGCAGCCTGAGGTAATCGCGACCTGCGCCGGCGCAACCGAGCCGCCATATTCCGCCGTCCAGCGCGCGGCCACTTCGGCGCGCAACTCCGGCAGGCCCAGCACCGGTCCGTAGAGATGCGCGCCTGGATCCGTCAGCACGATCCGCGCCATCGCCTCGCGCATCTGCGGCGGCGGCGGATCGACGGGCGCGGCCTGGCTTACATTGATCAGCGGACAGTCCGGCGCAAAGGTAACGCCATCAAGCCAGCGCCGCGCCTCCATCACCGGCGGGGCAAAGGTCGTCGCGGTGCGGGGCAGGGTCATGTCGGCGGGTTCCATATTGAGCGCCTGCGGCGCACCCTTTTTGAAGAGGGTTGCCTCCGGCGGGAGTATTTGTGGCACAGAGAAGCCAGGCGCCGTGCCCCGGCTTCTCTGTGCCCCAAATACTCATTCTGACCCAGCCATCCGGACAGGCCCCGGTCACTCCGCGCCGCGATACGGCTGCACATATTGGAGCGCCATGTCCCAGGGAAAGAAGATCCAGGTGTCCTGGCTCACCTCGGTGATGAAGGTATCGACCTGCTCGCGGCCTTTGGGCTTGGCATAGACGGTGGCGAAATGCGCGCGGGGATACATCGCGCGGACGAGTTCCAGCGTCTTGCCGCTGTCCACCAAGTCGTCGACGATCAGGATACCGTGCCCGTCGCCCATCAGGTCGGTGTCGGGGGACTTGAGCACTTTCGCCTCGGCCTGGGTCTGGTTGTCGTAGCTTTTCACGCTGATGGTATCGACGGTGCGGATGTCGAGCTCGCGCGCGACGATCATCGCGGGGGCCATGCCGCCGCGGGTGATCGCGACCACCGCGCGCCAGGACCCGTTGTCGGGCCCGCGCCCGTCGAGCCGCCAGGCGAGCGCGCGGCTGTCGCGGTGGATCTGGTCCCAGCTGATGTGAAAGCCCTTTTCATGCGGCAGGCGGTCGGTCATGGAGGATCCCTCAGGTGGCTGCGATCTTGACCCCCAGCAGGGCGAGTAGCCCGCCAAAGCTGCGGTCGATCATGGATTTCAGGCTGATATACCGACGTTTGGTCGCCGGAAAGGAGAAAACCCGCGCCACGAAACTGTTCCACAGCGCCTCGTTGGCAAACACAACGCACAGCAGCGCGGCATAGACCCAGGGCGCGGTTCCCTGCGGCACGGTGCCGACGAAGATGGCCGAGAACAGGATCGCGGGCTTGGGGTTGGCGAGTTGTGTCACAAGGCCCAGCCGCAGCGCCGAGCGGGCCGTGAGGCCGCCGGCCTGCGCGGCGCCTTGCGTCATGTCGATCGGCGCATCGGCGTGGCGCCACATCTTGACCCCAAGATGGATCAGAAAGGCTCCGCCCAGGATTTTCAGCGCCCAGAGCAGCGCCGGCGCCGCCTGAAACACCAGATTGAGCCCGAACAGCGCCGCCGCCGCCCAGACCACGGCCCCAAGACCGATCCCCATCGCAAGAAAGACGCCGGCCCGCATGCCGTCCGCAACCCCGGTGCGCGCCGCCATCAAAACGGCGGGGCCGGGGCTGATCGCCGCCATCAGATGCAGCAGTGATACCGCCAGAAACGCCGCGAGCGTCATTCCTTGCGGCCTGTCACGACGTCGATATCGGGCGCGTCCACCGCCTTCATCCCCACGACGTGATAGCCGGCATCCACATGCAGGTTTTCCCCCGTGGTGCCCGACCCGAGGTCGGAGAGCAGGAACAGCGCGGCCTTGCCCACATCGGCAATCGACACGTTGCGGCGCAGGGGCGAGTTGAGCTCGTTCCACCGCAGGATATAGCGGAAATCTCCGATGCCCGAGGCCGCGAGCGTCTTGATCGGGCCGGCGCTGATCGCGTTGACGCGGATCCCGTCACGGCCCAGATCCTCGGCCATGTATTTCACCGACGCCTCGAGCGCGGCCTTGGCCACCCCCATGACGTTGTAATGCGGCATCACCTTTTCGGCGCCATAATAGGTGAGCGTCAGGCATGACCCCCCCGCCGGCATCATCGCCGCCGCCCGCTTGACCACGGCGGTAAAGGAATAGACGGAAATATCCATCGACATCAGGAAGTTGTCGCGCGATGTATCGACATAACGGCCGCGCAATTCGTTCTTGTCGGAAAAGCCGATGGCGTGGACGACAAAGTCGATCTGCCCCCAGCGCGCCGCCAGATCGGCAAAGAGCGCATCGACAGAGTCCATGTCGGTCACGTCGCAGGGCAGAACGATATCCGACCCGACCTCGGCCGCGAGCGGCGTCACGCGTTTGAGAAGGGCGTCGCCCTGGTAGGAAAAGGCCAGTTCGGCCCCGGCCCCCGCAAGCGCCTGCGCGATGCCCCAGGCGATCGACTTGTCATTTGCCAGACCCATGATGAGGCCACGCTTTCCGGCCATGAGATTTGACGTCATCACTGTTCCTCTTGCCTTTCCAGCGCGCTATCGTTTCGGTGTAGGCGATTGCCCACAGCGCTTCAAGTGCGGCCACGCAGGCCCCGCGACGCGAGGTCACAGTTGTGTCTGCCGGTCCCGGTGCGTAGGGGCTAAATGGAAGGATAAGTGTCGTGACGATCCGGAGCGGACTCTTTGCGGGTGATGACCCGTTTGCGCTGGCACGGGCCTGGATGGTCGAGGCTGCGCAAAAGGAACCCTCCGATCCCAATGCAATTGCGCTCGCCACGGTCGATGACGACGGGCTGCCCAATGTGCGCATGGTGCTGTTGAAGGAGATCGAGGCGGCAGCCTTTGTCTTTTACACAAACTACGAAAGCCGCAAGGCGGCCGAGATCGATGGCGCCGGCAAGGCCGCCTTTGTGCTGCACTGGAAGTCCCTGGCGCGTCAGATCCGCGTCCGTGGGCTGGTGGCGCGCGAGGATGGGCCGCTGGCCGATGCCTATTACCGGTCCCGGTCTCTCAAGAGCCGGCTCGGCGCCTGGGCGTCGCGCCAGTCGCGGCCGCTCGCCTCGCGCGCGGACCTGATGGCCGAAGTGGCCCGCATGACGGCGCTGCATGGCGTCAACCCTGACCGCCCGCCCCATTGGGGGGGCTACCGGATCACGCCGCTCGAGATCGAATTCTGGGCAGATGGCGCGTTCCGGTTGCACGACCGCTTTCGGTGGTCGCGCAAGAGTGTAGACGCACCCTGGACCATCACGAGATTGAACCCATAATTTCACGCTTCGTGAAGCCCGAGGGTTGAAGGTCGCTTGTTTTTATGGTCCAGACGCGTTCTGCTGACACTTGACATGGTCGCGGTCCGATGGGGGGCTTCGATCCTGGGACAAAGCAATGAACAATGAAGAACACGATCAGGGGCGCACCCTGAGCGGGCACGTGAAATGGTTTGATCCTGCAAAGGGTTTCGGGTTCATCGTGTCCGACGAAGGCGGGCCGGATATCTTGCTCCACGCGAATGTGCTGCGCAATTTCGGCCAGGGCTCCGTTGCTGACGGCTCTGCGATCGAAGTGACCGTGCAGCAGACCGAACGCGGCATGCAGGCCATCGCGGTGCTTTCGATTCGCGCGCCCGAGGTCGCCATGGGCGCGGGGCTGAGCGATCTGGCCGACGTCGATCCCGCCGTTCTTGCCGCGCGTCCGCTTGAACCGGCGCGGGTAAAGTGGTTTGACAAGGGCAAGGGCTTTGGTTTTGCCAATGTGTTTGGCCTGCAGGAGGATGTGTTCGTGCATATCGAGGTGCTGCGCAAATCCGGCCTTGCCGATCTGCAACCGGGCGAGGCCGTGTGCCTGCGCGTGATCGAGGGCAAGCGCGGCCGGATGGCCACCGATGTGCTGCCCTGGGACATGGCGGTGCGAGACGCGCCAGCGCACGGGCCAGCGCACGGGCCAGCG
>JAACUH010000081.1 GCA_009993005.1 Rhodobacterales bacterium | reverse complement strand
GCCTTGGCCTGTGCCTTGGCCTGTGCCTTGCGGCGCGCGATATTGGCCTGCAATGCAGCCTTGAGCCGCGCGTTGCGGTCATCGGCATTGGGCAGGGACTGGTTCAGCGGGTTCTTGCGCGGTGTTTTCATGGGCTTCGTGATACTGCCCCGGTGCGTGACAGTCTAGGCCACAACCGCCACCGCCACAGCGCCCCAGAAAAGCCCTTGCGCTTGTCCGGCATGCGGGTAAAAGGCGCGTCATAGTGCTGCGGTAGCTCAGTGGCAGAGCACACCCTTGGTAAGGGTGAGGTCGAGAGTTCAATCCTCTCTCGCAGCACCACCTCCCCGATAACCGGTGGCCCAGGATGCGCGCGCTGTGTTTTGCGCGCGGTCGCGGGCTTCATCTTGCCCTAAATATCCCGGGGGTCCGGGGGCTGGCCCCCGGTCCGACGGTCCCGGTCCGACGGTCCCGGTCCGACGGTCCCGGTCTTGCCGCCGGCCTAGTCCGCCACTAGCTCGCCGCGCAGCCAGAGCGCCTGCTGCCCGGTCAGCCGCATCTCGCAGCCCAGCCGCGCGCCGCCAGCACCGGTGCCACCGAACCATTGCAGCATCTCATAGTCGCATGTCGTATCGCGCCACAGGATCCAGGCCCGCTGCACCTCCCGCAGGCTCTCGACCCCCGACGGGCGCTCCATGCCATGAAGCTGCCTGCCCAGCTCCTTGTCCGCCGCCGCCTCGCGCGCCATCAGGTCGCGATAGGCCGCGTTCAGCGCGGCGTCCCACCAGTCGCGCTCTGCGCCGATGCACAGGTTCATGCCATAGGTGGAATAGCCGCCCGGCGTGGCGTCCATGCAGGCGGTGGCGGATGCGCCGATGCACGCCTCCCCGCCGCCCTGCGCGATGCAGCTCTCGGTCGCGGCGGGGCTGAAGGCGCGCGTTGCCTCCTGCGCCTGCGTGGCCACGCCCAGCCCGAGGTGCAGCGCCATTGCCAAAGTTGCGATCCTGACCATGTCCCTCACTCCGCTACCGCCACCAGGTCACGCCTGACCCGCATCCGGTGCTACGCGCGGGTGCCGGGGCAGGCCTCCATCCTTAGGGCATCGCGTAACCGCCGCAGTCATTCGGCCGCCGCGCGCCCTTGCCAGACAGCACCGACCTGCGCACGGATGATGCGGGCGATCAGCGCGCAATCCGCGAGGCTGAAGGTCAGCGGCAGGCGCAGGTCGATGATCCCGGCGAGCACCCGGTCGGTCTGCGGCAGCGGCGCAGTGGGCGCGTAGCGCCACGAATCATAGCGCGAGGTAAAGGCCAGAGGCTCTGCCGCGCCGAACCATTTCAGCTCGACCCCGCGCGCGGCACAGCGCGCGAGCACCTCGCGCACCGCATCCGCGTCCCAGTCGGGCAGCAGGAACTGGAAGGACGAGGCGACAAAGCCCTCTGCCGCAGGCCGCTCGATCAACCGCAGGCCCGGCACATCGCGCAAGCCCGCCTCGAGCGCGCGGTAGCGGTCGTTCCAGCGGGCGGCCTGCGCGGGCAGCGCGCGCAGTTGCGGCCGCAGGATCGCCGCGCGCAGGTTGTCCATCCGCGAAGAGATGTTGGGCGTATGATAGCGCAGCTCCGCGAACACCTCGGGCGGTGGCGCGGCGCGGTGGCGGGCGTAGAGCATGTAGCTCCCCGACAGCACGATCGCGCGCGCCATCGCTTCGGCATCGTCGGACACCAGAAGGCCGCCCTCTCCGGAATTCACATGCTTGTAGGTCTGGGTCGAATAGCAGCCCATGCGGCCATGCCGCCCACTGGGCACCCCGTTCCATGACGCGCCCATCGTATGCGCGCAATCCTCGATCACCGTGACGCCCGCCCTGTCGCACAGCGCCATCAGCCGGTCCATGTCGCAGATATGCCCGCGCATGTGACTGAGCAGCAGCACCCGCGCCTGCGGCAGTTTCGCCGCCAGATCATCGAGGTCGATGGTGAGGTCCCATGTCACCTCGACAAAGACCGGCTGCGCGCCCACCGCCGCAATGGCGCCCGGCACGGGGGCGAGGGTAAAGGCATTGGACAGCACCCTGTCCCCCGGCCCCACACCGCAGGCGCGCAGCGCGGTGGTCATCGCCGCCCCGCCCGATGCGACGGCGAGGCAGTATTTCGCACCCACCTGCGCCGCGAATTCCTCTTCCAGCAGCGCGGCCTCGGCCAGCTCGCCCGGCGCGGTGTTGTAGCGGTGCAGCCGGCCATGGCGCAGCACCGCCATCGCGGCGGCGATCCCCTCGTCGGGGATCGGCTCTTGCTGGGTGAAATTGCCGGTGAAGGTTTCGGTCATGACTCGATTCTGGCCACACGGAGGGCGGCGCGTCAATCCTTGGTAAAGGGGCCCGATATCGCTCGACAGGCCGCGTCCCTCCGCACAGGCCGGCCCTAGTTCGCGCGGCGGCGCGACAATGCCCGGTTGCGGCTACAGCCCCAGCCCCGCGACGACCCGGTCCAGATCGTCGAAATGATCGAGCAGCGCATCGGGCGCCAGCGCCGCCATGTCGCCGCCGCCCGGCCCAAAGGTCACCAGCACCGAAGGCACCCCCGCCGCGCGGGCGGTGCTGTGATCGGTGACGGTGTCGCCCACCAGACAGGTCCGCGCCATGTCGCCGCCGAGCCTGCACACCGCCTCGCGCAGCGGCGCGGGGTCGGGCTTGCGTTGCGCCAGCGTGTCGGCCCCCACCAGCGCGCCAAAGCTGTCGCGCACGCCGAGGCGGGTCAGCAGGCTCTGCGCCAGCGCCTCGGGCTTGTTCGTGCAGATCCCCACCCCGTAACCCGCCGCGCGCAACCGCCCGACCGCGGCCATCGCGCCGGGATACAGCACCGAATGGCGGTCGATATCGGCAGCATAGGCGGCCACAAGGCGCGGATACTGGCGGTCGATCTCCTCTGCGCCAAAGCCCTCGACCCGCGAAAACCCCAGCGTCAGCATCGCCTTGGCACCGCGCAGCGCGGTGCCCGCGTCAGCCAGAGGGTCGAGCAGATCGCCCAGCCCGAGGTCGCGGAAACAGACATTCGCCGCCGCGATCAGGTCGCGGCTGGTATCGGCCAGCGTGCCGTCGAGGTCAAAGATCACCGTGCGCATGGGCCGCCTTGTAACGATGCGTAAGGTGATGTGAAACCCCGCCGCTTGCGATATCCTGTGGGCAGTGAGACAAGACGCGCAATAATCTGTGGGGCGCGCAATAATCTGTGGGGCAAGGGGCGTCATGACCGTCAACCTGATCGTTCTGGCCGCGGGCCAGGGGAGCCGGATGAACTCCGAGCGGCCCAAGGTGCTGCATGAAATCGGCGCCGCGCCGCTGCTCGTCCATGCGCTGTCGGCCGGCGTCACGCTGTCGCCGTCGCGCATCGTGGTGGTGGCAGGCGTGGGGGCCGAAGCCGTCACGAAGGCCGCGCAGGACTGGCACCCCGTATGCGAGGTCGTGATCCAGGCCGAACAGAAGGGCACCGGCCACGCGGTGCTGCAGGCCGCGCCCTTGCTGGCGGAGGCGGGCGGCGATGCGCTGGTGCTCTACGGCGACACGCCGTTCATCCGCCCCGAGACGCTCGCCGCGATGCAGGACGCGCGGGCGTCGAGCGACATCGTGGTGCTGGGCTTTGATGTGGCCGACACGACGCAGCGCTATGGCCGGCTGGTGGCAGACGGCGCAAGCCTTGAGAAAATCGTCGAGTTCAAGGATGCCGATGCCGCCACCCGCGCCATCACCCTGTGCAATTCCGGCGTGGTCTGCGCCGACAGCGCCACGCTCTTTGACCTTCTGGGCGCGGTGACGAACGACAATGCGGCGGGCGAATATTACCTCACCGACATCATCGCCATCGCCCGCGCGCGCGGGCTGACCGCGACCGTGGTGCGCTGCCCCGAGGCCGAGACGCTGGGCATCAACACCCGTGCCGAGCTTGCCGCCGCCGAGGCCGCATTCCAGACCCGCGCCCGCGCGCAGGCGATCGAGGATGGCGTGACGCTCACCGCGCCCGAGAGCGTGTTTTTCGCCCATGACACGGTAATCGGCCGGGATGCCACCATCGAGCCCAACGTGGTCTTTGGCCCCGGCGTCACCGTCGAATCGGGCGCGCGGATCCGGGCCTTTTCCCACCTCGAAGGCTGCCATGTGTCACGCGGCGCCGTGGTCGGCCCCTTTGCCCGCCTGCGCCCGGGCGCGGAGCTGGCCGAGGATGTGCATGTCGGCAATTTCGTCGAGATCAAGAACGCGCAGGTGGCCGAGGGCGCCAAGATCAACCACCTGAGCTATATCGGCGACGCCGATGTGGGGGCAAAGACCAATATCGGCGCGGGCACCATCACCTGCAATTACGACGGCGTGTTCAAGCATCGCACGACCATCGGCGCGCGGGTGTTTGTGGGGTCCAACACCATGCTGGTGGCCCCGGTCACGCTGGGCGACGACTCCATGACCGCGACCGGCTCGGTCATCACCCGCGACGTGGGCGCGGGCGACATGGCGATTGCGCGGGCGCCGCAGGTGGCCAAGCCCGGGCTTGCGGTGAAATTCTTTGACAGGCTGCGCGCAGTGAAGGCGGCCAAGGGTAAAGGGGTCTAGTCCATGTGCGGGATTGTCGGTGTTCTGGGGGCGCACGAGGCGGCGCCCCTGCTGGTCGAGGCGCTCAAAAGGCTCGAATACCGCGGCTATGACAGCGCGGGCATCGCGACGGTCAATGACGGCGTGCTCGACCGCCGCCGCGCCGTGGGCAAGCTGGTGAACCTGTCGGACCTTCTGGTGCACGCGCCGCTCGCCGGCAAATCGGGCATCGGGCACACCCGCTGGGCCACCCACGGCGCGGCAAGCCTGCGCAACGCCCACCCGCACCGCGCGGGAGGGGTCGCGGTGGTGCATAACGGGATCATCGAGAATTTCCGCGAACTGCGCGCCGACCTCGCCGCCAAGGGGATCGGCTACGAGACCGACACCGATACCGAAACCGTGGCGCTGCTCGCCCAGCATTACCGCGATCAGGGTCTCGCACCGCGCGACGCCGCCGAACAGACGCTGGCGCGGCTGACCGGGGCCTATGCGCTGTGCTTTCTCTTCGAGGGCGAACAGGACCTGCTGATCGCCGCGCGGCGCGGCTCACCACTGGCCATCGGGCATGGCGATGGCGAGATGTTCGTGGGCTCGGACGCCATCGCGCTCGCCCCCATGACCGACCGCATCACCTATCTGGACGAGGGCGACTGGGCCGTCATCACCCGGACCTCGGTCGAGATCCGCGACGCGCAGGGCAGGCTCGCCAACCGGCCGCTCCGCGTGATCCAGATCGACGCGGCGCAGGTGGACAAGGGCGGCTACAAGCATTTCATGGCCAAGGAGATCGCCCAGCAGCCCACGGTGCTGACCGAGGCGCTGGGCCATTACCTGACTGGCGACACGATCACCCTGCCCGGCGAAGGCATTGATTTCACGCAGGTCGAACGGCTGACCATGGTGGCCTGCGGCACGGCCTTCTATGCCTGCATGGTCGCGAAATACTGGTTCGAACAGGTCGCGGGCCTGCCGGTCGAGGTCGATGTCGCCTCGGAGTTCCGCTACCGCGAGCCGCCAGTGACACCCGGCACCACCGCCGTGTTCGTCAGTCAGTCGGGCGAGACCGCCGATACGCTCGCCGCCCTGCGCTATTGCAAGGGCAAGGCCGCGCGCATTCTTGCCGTCGTCAACGTCCCCGAGAGCTCCATCGCGCGCGAAAGCGACCTCGCCTTGCCGATCCATGCCGGTGCCGAGATCGGTGTCGCCTCGACCAAGGCTTTCACCTGCCAGCTTGCCACGCTGGCGATCCTCGTGCTGCACGCCGCGCACCAGCGCGGGCGGATCGACGACGCGGCACGCGCCGCCCATCTGGATGCGCTGCGCGCCCTGCCGGGGCTGATGAACGCGGCGCTCGCGATCGAGACCCGCAGCTCCGCGCTCGCCCGCAAGCTGGCCGAGGCGCGCGACATCCTCTTTCTGGGGCGCGGCGCGATGTATCCCCTCGCACTCGAAGGCGCTCTGAAACTCAAGGAAATCAGTTACATCCACGCCGAAGCCTATGCATCGGGCGAACTCAAACATGGCCCCATCGCGCTGGTGGACAAGGTCGTGCCGGTGATCGTCATGGCCCCGCGCGACGCGCTCTTTGACAAGACCGTGTCGAACATGCAGGAGGTCATGGCGCGCGGCGGCAAGGTGCTGCTGATCACCGACGCGCAGGGCGTGTCCGAGGCCGGCGAGGGCGTGTGGGAGACGCTGGTGATGCCCTCCGTCAGCCCCTTCCTCGCGCCGATCCTCTACGCCATCCCCGCGCAACTGCTGGCCTATCACACGGCCGTCGCCAAGGGCACGGACGTGGACCAGCCGCGCAACCTCGCCAAATCGGTGACCGTGGAATGACCCCGCTCGACCCCGTGACGCTGACCGGCCGCCATGTCACGCTCGCGCTCCTCTCGCAGGACCATGCCGCCGGTCTGCGCGCAGCCGTGGGCGGGCTGCATCAGCTCTGGTACACCGCCGTCCCCACCGCCGAGGGCATGACAGCCGAAATCGACCGCCGCCTGTCGCTGCACGCGCGCGGCACGATGCTGCCCTTTGCGGTGCTGCTGCCCGATGGCACCCCGGTCGGCATGACCACCTACATGAACATCGACACCGCCGGCCCGCGGGTCGAGATCGGATCGACGTGGTACAGCACCCGCGTGCAGCGCAGCGGCCTCAATACCGAGGCCAAGCGGATGCTGCTCGCCCATGCCTTCGACCGGCTCGGCTGCCTCGCGGTCGAGTTCCGCACCCACCGCTTCAACAGCCAGAGCCGCCGGGCGATCGAACGGCTGGGCGCGCAACTCGACGGGATGCTGCGTGCGCATATGCGCAGCCCCGACGGCACACTGCGCGACACCGCCGTCTATTCGATCACGGCCTCCGAGTGGCCCACCGTGCGCAGCCACCTCGACTGGCAATTGGCAAAACCAAGGGACTGACATGGCGAAACAATTTCCCGCGATCGAGGCCGCGCACGCCGATTTCATCGCCGCACAGCACATCTTTTTCGTGGGCACCGCCGCCGCGACCGGACAGGTCAACGTCTCGCCCAAGGGGATGGACAGCCTGCGCGTTCTCGGGCCCAACCGGGTCATCTGGCGCAACCTCACCGGGTCGGGCAACGAGACGGCAGGCCATCTGCGGCTGGTGAACCGCATGACGCTGATGTGGTGCAGCTTTGACGCCCGCCCGCTGATCCTGCGGCTCTATGGCAGCGCGCGCACCCTGCACGCGGGCGAGGCCGGGTTCGCCTCGCTCGATGCGCAATTCACCCCCGACCCCGGCGCGCGGCAGATCTATGACATGGCGGTCGACATCGTGCAGACGTCCTGCGGCTACGCCGTGCCCTTTTACGACCACACCGGCCCGCGCGACACGCTCACCCGCTGGGCCGAGGACAAGGACAGGACCGAAGGCGGCATCGCCCGCTATTGGGAAGAACGCAACCGCAGCACCATCGACGGGTTCGACACGGGGCTCGCACCATGACGCCCGCCGCGGCTCTGGCTGCGCTCGCGGCACTGGCCGACCCTGCCCGCGCCGCCGGGATGGCCGCCTATCACAAGGCGCCGCGCCCCTATCTGGGGATAAGCGTGCCGCAGCTTGACGCGCTGGCGCGCGAGTGGCGTGCGCAGGTGACGCTCGAGGAACGGCTCGCGCTGTCAGATGGGCTCTGGGCGAGCAACATCCACGAGGCCCGCGTCGCGGCGGCCAAGCTGCTCACCCAGTCGCGCATCCGCCCCGATGACAGTGCCGCCTGGACGCTGATCGCCGGCTGGGTGCCCGATTTCGACGGCTGGGCCATCGCCGACCATGTCTGCAGCGCCGGCGGCAAGCGGCTGGTGGCCGACCCCGCGCGGATCGACCTGGTCGAGACCTGGACCATCAGCCCCCAGATGTGGACCCGCCGCGCGGCGCTTGTGATCACCCTGCCCTGGACGAAACTGAACTTTCCCAAACCGCTTGACCTCGCGATCCGCGACCGGGTGCTGGGCTGGGCGGCGGGCTATGTCGCCGACCCCGACTGGTTCATCCAGAAATCCGTGGCCTGGTGGCTGCGCGACCTGTCGCGCCACGACCCCGACCGCGCGCGCGCCTTTCTTGCCGCCCATGGCGGACAGATGAAGCCCTTTGCCCGCAAAGAGGCCGCGCGCCACCTGCCCGCCCAAAAGTGAGACGCCCCGGCTTCTTTGCGCCCCAAATACTCCCGCCGGAGGCACCTTTGGGGAGCGACAGAAAGATTTTATGCCTTCGGCGAGGATATTTGTGGCCAAAAGATGCAGCAGGCCGCGCTAGCGGAACACCACAAGCTCCGGCAGGCCGGTCAGCGGCACCTCGAGCAGGCGCATCGCGGCGAGGCTGATCTGGCTGCCGGCACCGGCCGGGCCGCCCGAGGGGCGCAGTTCCAGTGTGACGGATTTGCCATTGGCCGGGTATTCGACCCGGCCCATCGTGACCTCGCTCACAAGACCGGTGCGCATCCAGATACCGGGATCGGTCGGCGATCCGAGCGAGGCGATGGTGGTGCCCAGCCGGGCCTCGCGGGGCGGCGGCGGGGCGGCCACGGCGGCGATACGGTCCGCCTGCGTCGTCGTGTCGAACTGTTCGACCGTGCGGGCCGAAGGGGGTGGCGGTGGCGCGACGATCGTCGTCTCAGGCGGGACCGCCGAGACGGCGATCGCCTCTGCCGGCGCGACGCCCGACGCGGGGGCGCCGAAAAACTCCTGAAAGGCCGGATCGTCACAGCCGGCCAGCCCAATGAAACCCAGAACCAGCATCTTTTTCATGGTCCCAAACTAGACCAGCCCCCGCCGCGCCGCAACACTCACCTTGCGCCGCCGGCAGGGCGCGCCTAACCTGCCCGCCATGTCAACTCTTGTCGATCCCTTTGACCGCACGGTCCGATACCTGCGTGTCTCGGTCACTGACCGCTGCGATTTCCGCTGTGTCTACTGCATGTCCGAGGACATGACGTTCCTGCCCAAGCGCGACCTGCTGACGCTCGAGGAACTGGACAGGCTGTGCACCGCCTTCATCCGGCTCGGGGTGGACAAGCTGCGCATCACCGGGGGCGAGCCTCTGGTGCGGCGTGACATCATGACCTTCTTTCGCGCGATGTCGCGGCATCTGGACAGCGGCGCGCTGCGGGAGCTGACCCTGACCACCAATGGCAGCCAGCTCGACCGGTTCGCGGGCGATCTGTTTGCGGCCGGCGTCCGGCGGATCAACGTGTCGCTCGACACGCTGGACGAGGCGAAATTCGCGCGGATCACCCGCTGGGGCCGCCTCGCGCAGGTGCTGCGCGGGATCGAAGCGGCGCAGGCGGCGGGCCTCGCGGTCAAGATCAACGCGGTCGCGCTCAAGGATTTCAACGAGGACGAGCTGTTCACGCTCACCGACTGGTGCGCCGGGCGTGGCATGGACCTCACCTTTATCGAAGTGATGCCGATGGGCGACATCGGCAACGAGGACCGGCTGGGCCAATACTGGTCGCTGCGCGACCTGCGCGCCCGGCTCGAGGAACGGCACAGGCTGGTCGATCTCGCCGACCGCACCGGCGGGCCCGCCCGATATGTGCGCGTCGCGGACACCGGGGCGCGGATCGGCTTCATCACGCCGCTGAGCCATAATTTCTGCGAAAGCTGTAACCGGGTCCGCATCACCTGCACCGGCGAGATCTATACCTGCCTCGGTCAGGAAGGTCACAGCGACCTGCGCGCGCCGCTGCGCGCCAGCCCGGATGATGCGCTGCTCGATGCGGCCATTCGCCGGGCCATCGGGCAAAAGCCACGCGGCCATGACTTTGACTATTCGCGCCAGCGCGCCGACGGGCAGGTCAGCCGCCACATGAGCCATACGGGCGGATGACATCGGGCAGGCGGGGCGGCCTTTTGCCGCTGTACCACTGCCTGACATGGCTGTTGCCGGTCGTCCCGCGGACACTCGCGCGGCGCGCGCATCTGCGGCAGGGCGCAAGCGTCGCGCGACTGGGCGAACGGCGAGGACAGGCCACGCTGCCGCGGCCGCAGGGCGCGCTGCTCTGGGTCCATGCGGCAAGCGTCGGAGAGGTCGCCGCCGTCGCGCCGCTGGCCGCGCGGCTGGCGACGACCTGCGGCGCGCGCCTGCTTGTCACGACGACGACAGCGACGGGGGGCGAGGCGGTCGCGCGCCTCTTGCCCGCGGCATTGCATCAGTTCCTGCCGGCAGACGCCCCGCGCGATGTGGCACGATTTCTCGACCGTTGGCGGCCTGACCTCGCGATCATGGTCGAATCGGACCTCTGGCCAAATCTTCTGGCCACGACACGCGCGCGCCGCACGCCCCTCGCGCTCGTCAACGCCCGCGCCTCGCGCAGCCGCAGGCGCATGCCGCGCACTCAGGCCGCCCTGCTTGCAGGGTTCGACCTGATCACCACGCAGGATGGCGCGGTGCGCGACGCGATCCTGGCCTTGGGCCTTCCACCCGCGCGCGTGATCGCGGCGGGGGATCTGAAGGCCGCGACGCCAGCCCCGGCCGCTGACCCCGATGTGCTGGCCCGGCTGGCGCAGAGCCTCGGCCCGCGCCGGCGCTGGGCGGCCGTTTCGACCCATCCCGCCGACCTGCCGCAGGTGCTGGCCGCACATGCCGCGGCCCGCCGCCTGCACCCGGACCTCTTGCTGATCCTGGTGCCTCGCCACCCCGACAGGCCCGGAGCGACCGATGGCGTCCTGCCGGACATGCCGCGCTGGTCCCGACGCGAGACGCCCGCGCCCGATGCGCCCGTCTGGGTGGTGGATACGATTGGCGACACCGGGCTGGTCTATGCGCTGGCGCCGCTCGTCTTTCTGGGCGGCTCCTTTGGGCCCGAAGGCGGCCACAACCCGTGGGAGCCTGCGCTGGCCGGTGCCGCCGTTCTGGCCGGGCCACGCACGCCCCATGCGGCCGCCGCCTATCGCGCCCTGGTGGCGGCAGGTGGCGCAGAGGTGGTGGCCGATGGCGACGCGCTGGGCAACGCGGTCGCCACGCTGACGGCCTCGCCCGCACTGGCCCGCATGCAGACCGCCGCCCGCGCGACCGCGACCGGCGCCAGCGCGGCGCTCGAGCGGACCCTGGTCGCGCTTCTTGACCTTTGGCAACAGCGGCGCGATCAGGGCATATGACCCGCACTGCCGTCATCCTCAACGATACATCGCACCGCTACCACCACGGCTGCGCCCGCGTGATGACCAACCTCGTGGCGGGCCTGACAGCGCAGGGCTTTGATCTGTATCGCATTCCTGCCCGCACAGACTGGTCGGCCAACGCCGCGCACCGCCACGCCATCGCAGGTGCGGCGCTGGTCGTGATCAATGGCGAAGGCACGCTGCATGACGGTGCACCGGCCGGGGCACGGCTTCTTGCGGCCACAGAGGCGACAGCGGCGCCGGTCGCGCTGGTCAATGCGCTGTGGCAGGACAATCCGCCCGAATGGTCCCCCCTGCTGGCCCGCTGTGCCCTGATCGCGGCACGCGACAGCGCCAGCGCCGCGGCGATGGCCAGCGCGACCGGGCGCGCCGTGCGCTGGCTGCCCGACCTGTCACTGGCAACGCCGGCCACCATCACGGACCTGCCGCGCAACGGGCTGGTCCTGGGCGATTCGGTCCGCGCCGCGCCGCGCAAGGCGCTGGCCCGTGCGGCGCAGCGGCTCGGCGCGGAGTATCTGCCGACCAAGACGCTGCAGGCACCCATCTGGCGGTCGCAGACCGCGCGTGCCCTGCTCTGGCGCGCCTATACCGGGGTCTGGTCCGGCCCGGTGCCGCGCTTCGAGATGGCCCGTGACACCGCCGCCTATCTTGCCCGCCTCTCGGCGGCGGCAGGGCATGTGACAGGGCGCTATCACGGCGTCTGCCTGTCGCTTCTCTCAGGCACGCCGGTGCTGGCGGTGGCCTCGGTCACCTCCAAGGTGCAGGGTCTGCTGGCCGATGCCGGCCTCGGCGACGCGCGCCTTCTGACGCCGCAGGCGCTGGACGCGCTGACGCCTGCCACCGCGCTGCGCCCCTATGACAGCGCCGAGCGCGCGGCGATCCAAGATTTCCTCACCCGCGCGCAGGACGGGGCGGCACGGCTCTTTGCCGATCTGGGGGCGCTGGCATGACCCGCGCCGGGTTCATCTGGGCCAAGCTGACCCGCAACGAGAGCGCCCTCGCCCGCCTCGGCCTGCCCTTCGATCGCCTGCTGGCCGAACTCGAGGGACAGAGCATTGCCCTCGTCGGCAATGCCCGCGCGCTGGCGCAGACACCCCATGGCGCGGCGATCGACGCGGCCGATCTGGTGGTCCGGCTCAACGCCGCGCCGATGCCCGCGACCGCAAGCCACGGCCACCGGACCGACTGGATGGCGATATCGGTGCCGGTGGCACCCGCCGTCATCGCCGCGCGGGCGCCGCGGCGGATCATCTGGATGACCCCGCGCCGCAAACGCCTGGCCTATCGGTTGGCCCATGACCCGCGACTGGCGCTCTATCCTGCCGCGCGGGCCGCAGCATTGATCGGCACACTCGGCGCACGCGCCACGACCGGGGCGCTGATGATCGACATGCTCACCGCCGCAAATTGCGCGAGGATCGACCTCTACGGCTTTGATTTCTTTCAAAGCCTGTCCTTGTCAGGCCAGCGCGACGCAACCCGGGTTCCGCATGACTTCGCGGCAGAGCGCGCCTGGGTGGACCGGCTGATGCGCTCCGACCCGCGCCTGCACCTGCACCGCTAGAGCGGCATCCGCTGCTCGGCAATCTGCGCCCACCAGCTGCAACCCGCCGGAATCGCCTCGTCGTTGAAGTCATACTCCGGATGATGCACCGGCGCCGTGTCGCCATTGCCGACAAGGATATAGGCCCCGGGCCGCTCTTCGAGCATATAGGCAAAATCCTCGCCCCCCATGATCAGCGGCGCCTCGGCACAGTCGCCCGCCACGGCCCGCGCCACATCGGCGGCAAAACCGGTTTGCTCGGCGCTGTTCACCATGACCGGATAGCCGCGCATGTAGCCCACCGTCGCCACCGCGCCAAAGGCCAGCGCGGTCGTCTCGGCAATCGCCTTCACCCGCCCCTCGGCCATCTCCCGCATGCCGCGGTCCATCGTGCGCACAGTGCCGCGCAGATGCACCCGCTGCGGGATCACGTTGAACGCCTTGGAGGAGCTTTCCACCGAGGTGACCGAAACCACGATCTGCCCGACAGGGTCGGCATTGCGGCTCACGATGCTTTGCAAGGCCAAGACGATATGGCTGGCCACCACGGTGGAATCCACCGTCTCCTGCGGCTTGGCGGCATGGCCACCCCGGCCCTCGACGCTGATCTCGAACTGGTCCGTGGCCGCAAAGAACGCCCCCGGCCGGATCGCGAATGACCCCACCGGCCGGCCTGGCCAATTGTGCATGCCGTAAACCTCCTGAATGCCCCATCGGTCCATCATCCCGTCCGCACACATCTCGCGTCCGCCGCCGCCGCCCTCTTCGGCGGGCTGAAAGATCACGACCACCGTCCCGTCAAAGGACCGCGTTTCGGCGAGATAGCGGGCCGCACCCAGCAACATCGCGGTATGCCCGTCATGCCCGCAGGCATGCATCGCCCCCGCTACGGTCGAGGCATGGGCCGCCCCCGTCGCCTCATGGATCGGCAAGGCATCCATATCCGCCCGCAGGCCGATGACGCGGCCCGAGCCCGTCGCCCGCCCCCGGATCACACCCACGACGCCGGTCCGCCCGATCCCGGTGACAACCTCGTCACAGCCAAAGGCGCGCAGCTTTTCGGCCACCACGGCGGCGGTGCGATGCGTCTCGAACAGGATCTCGGGATGCCGGTGCAGATCGCGCCGCCAGGCGGTGATCTCGGGCAGCATCTCGGCAAAGCGGTTCTTGATCGGCATCGGCCACTCCCTGAAAAGACACATCATAGTCGCGCAGTTCCGCCCCGGCAGCAAGCCGGCCCATGGCCCGGGCGCGGCACGGGACGGATGGTCCGGATGCCTTCGGCGAGGATATTTAAGGCCAAAAGATGAGCAAGGCCGTCTCATCTTTTGGCGAGAAATATCCTCGGGGGGAGCGCGCGGCACGCGCGCGGGGGGCAGACAGCCCCCCGCCACGGTCACATCCCCGCGCCGGCGTCGATCCTGGTGCCATCGCTGAACCGCGAAAAGCGGAAGGCGTGCAGGTCATGACCCGTCTCGTGCCCCTGCACCAGTGCGGCCACGATCCGGCCAAAGGCCGGGCCGATGCCGAAGCCGTGCCCGCTCATCCCTGTCGCGATGGTGAGGCCGGGCAGCGACGGCGCATGGTCGATCACCGGCACCACATCGGGCATCGTGTCGATCATCCCCGACCAGGCGCGCGCGATGCGCACCTCGCCCAGGTCCGGATAGGTCGCGGCCAGATCGCGCGCCATCTGCGCCACCACCGGCATATGTGGCGCGGGGTTGAGCACGCGCAGCGCCTCGAATGGGCTCGGCCCCTCGCCCGACCAGCGGCGCGGCGTGCGCCAGCCATCGGGATAGCCCTGCGGCGCCACGGGCAGGAACGACGTATGCCGGAAATCCTGCATCAGCGTCGGCAGATAGGCGCGCAAGTGACGAAAGGCATCGGGCCCGATGTGGAACTGGTGAAAGGCATCGGGCCCGAGCGTGTAGCCGCCATCCTGGCGTCGCCGCCAACCCAGCCGGTTATCGGCCACCGCGCCCTCGGTCACGGCTGGCAGGGGCACCGTGGCCGCCACCGTCGCGCGGACTGCGAGCTGCGGGATCACGATGCCATGGCGCCGCAGCAGCAGCGACGACCACGCCCCGCCCGCCACCACCACAGCCGGCGCGCGGATCCTCCCCTGTTCGGTGATCGCGCCCGCCACGCGGCCGCCCGCGACGTCGATCAGCCGCACCGCGCAATGTTCCACGATCACCACGCCGTCAGCCGCCGCCGCCCGCGCCAGCAGCGGCACCGCCTGCGCGGGTTCGGCGTGCATGTCCGAAGCAGTGCGGATGCCGCCGGTCCAGCCACCGACTGCACCGGGCAGCACGCGGGCGAGGTCGGCGCGGCTGAACGCTTCGGTATCAAGTCCATGATCGCGCGCGAGTTGCAGGAAGGCCGCGTGTTTCGCCTCATCCCCGGGCCCGCTCGCCAGATAGACGACGCCCGCCTGCCGCAGGCCCAGCCCGTCGCCGAGCCGCGCGGCGAGGTCGCGCCAGAGCCGGTTCGCCTCGATCATGATCGGCAGTTCGGCCGGATGCCGCCCCTGCTGGCGGATCCAGCCCCAGTTGCGGCTCGACTGTTCCGCCGCCACACGCCCCTTTTCCAGCACCACCACCCGCAGGCCCGCGCGCGCAAGCTCCCAGGCGGTCATCACCCCGATGATGCCCGCACCGATCACGACAACATCGGCCTCGGCCGGCAGCGGGCCGGGATGGGCGATGGGCGTGTCGAGCGACAGCGGAAACCCCATGGTTATTCCCGCCAATGCTGCGCCACCCAGCCCGCGGGCCGGATGTAATGGCGCAGGTAGCGCAACGGCTTGTCGGGGCGGGTGGCGCTGAACAGCCCGCGCAGGTGGCCCAGCGGCGTCGTCACCGGATAGTCGCGCCCCCAATGCCCGTCGATGGCATGTTGCGGCAAGAGCCCGCCGGGAAAGATCACCACCCGCGCATCGGCCGGCAGCCGCGGCGCCAGCGCATAGTTGAGCGGAAACGGCCAGCGGCAATCCTGCCGGAAGTGGCGCACCCAGCCGCGCGGAAAGAAACTCACCCCGCCCGGCGCATTGCGCGTCACGAAACGCTGCTCGAAGCGGTATTCATCCGCCACCCCCTGCGGATCGGCGCGGAACGCCTCTTGCAGCGGCAGCAGCTTGCCCACCGGAAAGCGGAAAAGCGAGGTCTGGCCGAGCCGCTCCAGCGGGGTGTTCTGATTGCGCGTCAGGATCACGTCATCGGGCTGGCCCAGTTCAAAGAACCCATCGAGCGAGCCCACGATCACCAGATCGAGGTCGAGAAACAGCACCGGCCCGCTCAGACTGCCCAGCCGCGGCCCCCAGAGGCGCGATTTCGGCCAGATCCCCTTGGTGTTGACCGGCATCTGCACGTCAATCGGCGGCAGATCCTCGCACAGCACCTCCGCGCGCAGGCCGGCGCGGTTGTCGGTGAAACAGGTGAATGTGAAGGGCGGCGTGATATTGCGCGCCACCATCGCATAAAGCCGGTTGATGAAGGGCGCGCCGTATTTCGTGCCCCAGTTGATGCAGATGACCTGCTTTATGCCCGCCGCCATGCGCGGCCCCTTTCATTCCAGCTTGTGCCGGATGCGCCTTACCATGAACCAGACGAGAAGCACCACCAGCGGGGTCGCAATGGCGGTCACGATCGGCTTGGTCAGGCCCGCCGCATCGCCAAGTGGGGCTACCATATAGAGCACGAGGTTGACGGCATAATAGCTGATCGCCACCACCGACAGCCCTTCGACCGTGCGCTGCAGGCGCAGTTGCAGGTCAGCGCGGCGGTCCATGCTGGCCAGAAGCTCCTGATTCTGCGCCGAGCGTTCGACATCCACCCGCGTGCGCAGCAGATCGCCCGCGCGCAGAGCCCGGTCCGACATCGCGCCGAGCCGCCCCTCGGTCGATTTCACCGTGCGCATGGCGGGATCAAAGCGGCGCATCATGAATTCGGCAAAGGTCTGCCGCCCGCCAAAGCGCACCTCGCGCAGCACTTCGATGCGCTGGTTCACGATCGTCTCGTAGGCGCCGGTGGCACCAAAGCGGAAGGACGACTGCGCGACGATGTTCTCGAGTTCGGACGAGATGTTGAGCAGCGCCTTGAGCGTCTCGGCAGGGTCGCTCATCGGGCCGGCCATGTCGGCCATCAGCGCCGACAACTGCCGGTCGATGGCACCCATGCGCGGCGCAAGATCGCGCGCGCGGGCCAGACCCAGCATCGCCATCGCCTTGTAGGTCTCGATCTCGCAGAGCCGCTGCACCACGCGTCCCACGCGGCGCGCGCTGACCTCGGGACGGGCGAACATGGCAAAACGCATATGCCCGGCCGCGTCGATCCTGAAATCGGTGCCGATCACCAGCTGGTCGTCGAGCACCCGGCTGAGCGCCATGCTCTCGCCCACGAACCAGTCATTGGCCTTGTCGATGATGCCATCATCGCCGGTGAACTGCTCGATCCGGATGAGCGCGGAGGTGATCCGCGTGCCCGGCGCGGTGGCGAGCCAGTCCTCGGGAAAAGCGTCGAAAAACACCGGATCAAAGGCGCGGTCGTCAAGCCCTTCGGCAAAGAGCGTATAGGTGACGAATTCGGTATGGCACTCCCACTTGAGGTGGAATTTGCCGATCTGGCCAAACCAATGCGTGGCATCCGGCTGCGGGTGCTGCGCGCCGAACCGGTCGAGCAGCGCCACCAGATGCGCCCGGTCGGCGGCGCGGTCTCGTGCGGCGGCGTTTTGCGCCGGCTTGAGCGCGAGATAGGCCGCGCGGCCGGGGCTTGCCACGGTCGGAAAGGGGCGCGCATGCAACTCGTTGGCGAGCGTGTAGCGCAGCGGGTGGTCGGTCAGGCCGGTCATTGCAAAGCCCTTGTCATGTCAGGTCGGACACTAGACCGCCCTGCCGCCAAGTAAACAGGAAAAACGATACATCTGAAATGCTTAGCGGCACACAGTGGGATACCGTGTGCCGCCATTGTCGTCGCGTTCGGGCTTGCCGCGGTCAGATGACAACCACGTCAAGCGGCGGGAAGCCATTGAAACAGACCGAGGAATAGGTCGATGTATAGGCCCCGGTGTTGCGGATCAGGATCCTGTCGCCCGATTTCAGCGTCAGCGGCAGGTTCATCGGACGCTTTTCATAGAGCACATCGGCACTGTCGCAGGACGGGCCCGCCATGATGCAGGGCCCGACCGGGTCGCCATCGCGCGCGGTGACGAACTGGTAGCGGATCGCCTCGCCCTCGGTCTCGGCCAGCCCGGAGAAACGGCCGATCGACAGATAGACCCAGCGGTGCATGTCGCGCTCTGACTTGCGGCTCACCAGCACGACCTCGGCCACGATCATCCCCGCTTCGGCGACAAGGCCACGGCCGGGCTCGGCCATCACGCGGGCGACATGGCCAAAGCGCGCCGTCACCTGCTCCATCACGCGGGCGGCATAATCGGTCGGCGCTTCGATGGCCTCGCCATAGAAGGCCGGGAAACCACCGCCGATGTTCAGCAGCGTCAACGCATGCCCGGCATCGCGCGCCGCATCCCAGATCTTGCCCAGCTGGTCGAGCGTCGGGCCCCACATCGCGGCCTGACGGGTCTGGCTGCCGACATGAAAGGAAAAGCCGACCGGTGTCAGCCCCAGCGCCTTGGCATGGTCGAGCAGCCGCAGCGCGGTGTCACGGTCGCAGCCGAATTTGCGCGACAGCGGCCAGTCGGCCTGGCTCAACTCGACGATCAGGCGGATATAGACCTGCGCGCCGGGGGCGTGCTCGGCGATCTTTTCCAGCTCTTCCTCGGCATCGGCGGAAAAGAGCGTGATCCCGGCCTGATGCGCAAAGGCGATGTCACGCGCCAGCTTGACGGTGTTGCCATAGGAAATCGTCTCGGGCCGCGCGCCGAGGCTCAGGCAGAGCTCGATCTCCCCGCGCGAGGCGGCGTCGAAATGCGCCCCCAGCCGCACCAGACGCTCGATGATCGCGCGCGCCGGGTTGGCCTTGACGGCATAATGAATGTCGGCATGGCCCAGCCCGGCCTTCAGCGCATGATACTGGGTCTCGACCCGGTCCACGTCGAGCACAAGCGTCGGCTTGTCAAACGCAGCATGGGCGCAATACTGCTCTAGGCGGTTGGTCACGGGGAAGCGGGCCGAGGCCGCAGCCTCTGCGAAATGTACAGTCATCGGTCATCTCCAGTAGACCCGGCCATCTATGGCCGCTCAGTTCCAAGGGAGACGTTACCGTCGCTACGTAAACACGTAAGCATGACTGCTCTGGCCAGAGGCGCGTGCGTTGGCGTCTTGGGAAGCGAAATGGGGCCAAAGCGGATTCGATGCAAGAGGGAAAATGCACCGCGGATAAATTGTGCCCGCGAGACCACGCCCCCGGTCCGGAGTCGACAGCTCCCGATCACAAGATATTGTAAACAGAAGGTAAACGCGACCCGCCCGAACGCGGACCGCAACCGGTCAGGAGCCGGCGCGCAGATTTCTTTGCGCCAGAAATACTCCCGCCGGAGGCTCTTCTGGACAGGCCGTCCCAAAAGTGCCTCCGGCGGGAGTATTTGCAGCACAGAGAAGCCAAAGCCGGCTGCCCCTGTCAGGCGATCTTGGTCAGCAACTCGTCGAGCGACTTTTTCGCGTCGCCGTAGAACATCCGCGTGTTCTCCTTGAAGAACAGCGGGTTCTCGATACCGGAATAGCCGGTGCCCTGCCCGCGCTTGGACACGAACACCTGTTTCGCCTTCCAGCATTCCAGCACCGGCATCCCGGCGATGGGGCTGTTGGGGTCTTCCTGCGCGGCCGGGTTCACGATGTCGTTCGAGCCGATCACGATGGCCACGTCGGTGTCGGGGAAATCCTCGTTGATCTCGTCCATCTCCATGACGATGTCATAAGGCACCTTGGCCTCGGCCAGCAGCACGTTCATGTGTCCGGGCAGGCGCCCCGCGACCGGGTGGATGGCAAAGCGCACAGTCTTGCCCGCAGCCCGCAGGCGGCGGGTCAGTTCGCTCACCGATTGTTGCGCCTGCGCCACCGCCATGCCATAGCCCGGGATGATGATGATGCTGTCGGCATCGTTGAGCGCGGCCGCCACGCCGTCACTGTCGATGGCGATCTGTTCGCCCGAGATCTCCATCGCGGGCCCCGTCGTGCCGCCGAAGCCGCCGAGAATGACCGAGACAAAGGACCGGTTCATCGCCTTGCACATGATATAGGACAGGATCGCACCCGACGACCCCACCAGCGCCCCCACCACGATCAGCAGATCGTTGGACAGCGAAAACCCGATCGCGGCCGCCGCCCAGCCCGAATAGCTGTTGAGCATCGAGACCACGACCGGCATGTCGGCGCCCCCGATCCCCATGATCAGGTGATAGCCGATGAACAGCGCCAGCAGGGTCATCAGGATCAGCGTCCAGGACCCCGCGCCCGACACGTAGAGCGCCAGCAGCAGCAGCGCGCCCAGCGCCGCGCCCGCGTTGAGCAGATGCCCGCCCGGCAGCTTGGTCGCCTTGCCATCCACCTTGCCCGCGAGCTTGCCAAAGGCCACGACCGAGCCGGTAAAGGTCACCGACCCGATGAACACGCCCAGAAACACCTCGACCTTGAGGATCGTGATCTCGACCGGTGCCTTTTGCGCGACCTTGAGCGCAAAACCCTTGAGCGCCTCGAGCGCGCCCGCATCGCCCGCCGCCTGCATCGCGGCCACGCGCACCATCTCGATCTCGGCGTTGAAGCCGATCAGCACGGCCGCCAGCCCCACGAGCGAATGCATCGCGGCGACAAGCTGCGGCATCTCGGTCATCTGCACCCGCTGCGCCACGACATAGCCGATGGCGCCACCCCCCGCGATCAGCACCAGCGACAAGAGCCAGTTGCCCGACCCCGGTCCGATCAGCGTGGCGACAATCGCCAGCGCCATCCCGACAATGCCGTACCAGACCGCGCGCTTGGCGCTTTCCTGCCCCGACAGCCCACCCAGAGACTGGATGAAGAGAACTGCCGCTACGACATAGGCGGCTGTGGTAAATCCGTATTCCATCGCGCGTCTCTTTCCCTAGCTCTTCTGGAACATGGCGAGCATCCGCCGCGTCACGAGGAAACCCCCGAAGATGTTGATCGCGGCCATGAACACCGACAGCATGGCAAGGAAGACCACGATGTAATTGCCCGACCCGATCTGCAGCAGCGCACCCAGAATGATGATCGACGAGATCGCATTGGTGATCGCCATCAGCGGCGTGTGCAGCGAATGGCTCACGTTCCAGATCACCTGCACGCCCACATAGACGGCGAGGACAAAGACGATGAAATGGCTCATGAAACTCGCAGGCGTATAAAGCCCGGCGAGCAGGATCAGCCCGCCACCGATCGCGAGCATCCCCACCTGGTTGCGGGTCTGGAGCTTGAACGCCGCCACGTCCTGCGCGCGTTTCTCGGCCGGGGTCAGTTCCACCGCCTTGGGCTTGGGCTTGGCCGCCGCAATCGCCTGCACCTTGGGCGGCGGCGGCGGAAAGGTGATGGCCCCGGCATGGGTCGCCGTCGCGCCGCGGATCACGTCATCCTCCATGTTGTGGACGATCACGCCATCCTTGGCCGGCGTGAGGTCCGCGATCATGTGGCGGATGTTGGTGGAATAGAGCGTGCTGGCCTGCGCGGCCATCCGGCTCGGAAAATCGGTGTAACCCACGACGGTGACGCCGTTGTCGCTCACGATCTTGGCGTCGGGCACGGTCAGGTCGCAGTTGCCGCCACGTTCGGCGGCAAGGTCCACGATCACCGAGCCCGGCTTCATCAGCGCGACCATGTCGGCGGTCCACAGCTTCGGCGCCGGGCGGCCGGGGATCAGCGCCGTGGTGATGACGATATCCATATCGGGCGCAAGCTCGCGGAACTTGGCCAACTGCTTTTCGCGGAACTCGGGGCTCGACGGCGCGGCATAGCCGCCGGTCGCGGCGCCGTCCTGCGTCGGCTCGAACTCGAGAAACACGAAAGACGCGCCCATCGATTCGATCTGCTCCGCCACTTCGGGCCGCACGTCAAAGGCATGCACGATCGCGCCCAGCGAGGTTGCCGTGCCGATCGCGGCGAGGCCCGCGACGCCGGCGCCTACCACCAGCACCTTGGCCGGCGGCACCTTGCCAGCGGCGGTCACCTGCCCGGTAAAGAAGCGGCCGAAATTGGCCCCCGCCTCGATCACCGCACGGTAGCCCGCGATATTGGCCATCGAGGACAGCGCATCCATCTTCTGCGCGCGGCTGATGCGCGGCACCATGTCCATGGCGACGACCGTGGCGCCCTTGCTGTTGGCAAGGTCGAGCAGTTCCGCGTTCTGCCCCGGCCAGATGAACGAGATCACCGTCTGCCCGTCGCGCAGCCGCTTGGCCTCGGTCATGTCGGGCTGGCGCACCTTGACGACGATGTCGGCCTCTTTCCACAGCGCGGCGGCGGTCTTGACCACCTCGACCCCGGCCTCTGCATAGGCCGTGTCAGAAAACCCGGCCAGCGCCCCGGCCCCGGCCTCGATCACGCAGGCATGGCCCAGCTTTTGCAACTCGCGCGCCGAGGCGGGCGTCATCGCGACACGGGCCTCGCCCGCGAATGTTTCCTTCGGTGCGCCGATCTTCACGGGCTCTCCCCCCTGGTGCTGGTCATCGCTGAGACGCTGGTCTTGTGTCGCGGGCCTGACGGGCCGCCCGACCTGCAATATCGCGCGCAACAATGTTACGCAAGGCGATGCGACCGGGTAATTTGCCTTTGGCCTGTCAGATCCAGCGCCGGGTCTTCTGCGTGTAATGATGGAACGCCTGGCGGAACTTGCGCCGCAGCCGGTCCTCTTCGGGCAGCACAAAGCGCCGCTCGATCAGCCAGACGAACAGAGGCACCAGCGGCAGCGCCAGCGGCGCGTCAAATCGCAGGATGAACCCCGCCAGCACCAGCGCGTCCCCCAGATAGATCGGGTTGCGCGAGCGCTTGAAGATGCCCGAGGTCACCAGATGCCCGGCCTCGAGATGCGGGATCACCGTGGTCTTCCACTTGCGCATCTCGACCACGGCCAGCACCATGAAGATGATGCCGCCGCCGATCAGCACGCCCGCCGCGAAATCCGACCATGCGCCGCCAAAGCTGAGGAAAAACGGGTCATGGCGCCCCGCCCAAGAGGCCGCGACGATCGCCGCGACAAGCCAGACAGGGGGGATGTCGATCCATTTCATGCCCCCTCTGTGCGCCCGCGCCCCGCCAGCGTCAATATCCCCCCTGTTGCCAATGCCCCCTTCCCGCTTCATCTTGCCTCAAATATCCCGGGGGGAGGGCGAAGCCCGGGGGGCAGAGCCCCCCAGCCCGGCCCGCAACAAGGACAAGCCATGACCGATTTCGCCTCGACCAAGGCGCTCTTCCATATCCCCGAGGGCCTGATCTACCTCGACGGCAATTCGCTGGGGCCCCTGCCGCTGGCCGCCCCCGCCCGCATGGCGCAGGCGATGACGGATGAATGGGGCGCGATGCTCATCACCGGCTGGAACCGCGGCGGCCGCGACGGCACAGGGTGGATGGGCCAGCCGATGGCGCTGGGCGACCGGGTCGGCCGGCTGATCGGGGCCGAGCGGGGCCATGTGGTGCTGGGCGACACGCTCTCGATCAAGGTCTATCAGGCACTGACCTCTGCGCTCATGCTCAACCCCGGCCGCCGGGTGATCCTGTCGGACAACGGCAATTTCCCCTCCGACCTCTACATGGCCGAGGGGCTCTGCGCATTGCTGGGCCAAAGCTACAGCCTGCGCGTGGTCGCGCCCGAGGAGGTCGCGGACGCCATCGACGACAGCGTCGCCGCGCTGATGATCACCGAAGTCGATTACCGCACCGGCCGGCGTCACGACATGGCGGCGCTCACCGCCCGCGCGCATGCGCTGGGCGCGTTCGCGATCTGGGATCTTGCCCATTCCGCCGGCGCGCTGCCTGTCGATGTCGCGGCGGGCGGCGCGGATTTCGCGGTGGGCTGCACCTACAAATACCTCAACGGCGGGCCGGGCGCGCCGGCCTTCATCTACGTCGCGCCCCGCCATGCCGACCGCACGCCGCCCGCGCTCTCGGGCTGGCTGGGCCATGCCGCGCCCTTTGCCTTTGACCTCACCTACCGCCCCGGCGCGGGGGTCGAGCGGATGCGCGTCGGCACGCCGCCGGTGCTGGCGCTGGCCGCGCTCGAGGCCTCGCTCGACATCTGGGACAGCGTCGATATGGCCGCCCTGCGCGCGGCGTCGCTGGCGCTCACCGACCGTTTCATCGCGGGGGTCGAGGCCGCCTGCCCGATGCTGACACTCGCCACCCCGCGCGACCACGCCCAGCGCGGCAGCCAGGTGTCCTTCCGCTTTTCCGAGGGTTACGCCGCGATGCAGGCGCTCATCGCGCGCGGGGTTGTGGGCGATTTCCGCGCGCCCGACATCATGCGCTTTGGCTTTACCCCGCTCTACATCGACGCGGCAAACGTGGACCGCGCGGTGGAGATCATCGCGCAGGTGATGGGTGACCGGCTCTGGGATCAGCCCGAATACCGCCGCCGCGCCGCCGTGACGTGACACCTTTTTGCGCCCGAGGTGGTGACATGCGCCGCGGCCTCCCTATCTAGCACAAGGTCAGGACAGGAGTTTGCGCATGGCCACCACCCTCACCATCAACGGCACGCAACATGCCATCGACCTGCCCGACGGGGTGCCCTTGCTGTGGGTGCTGCGCGATGCGCTGGGCCTGACCGGGACCAAGTTCGGCTGTGGCATCGCCGCCTGTGGCGCCTGCACCGTGCATATCGACGGAGAGTCCGTGCGGTCCTGCCAGGTGGCCCTTGCCGATGTCTGGGGCGAGGTGACGACGATCGAAGGGTTGGGCACGCCCACCGCACTGCACGCGCTGCAAGAGGCCTGGGTCAGCCATCAGGTCGCGCAATGCGGCTATTGCCAGTCGGGCCAGATCATGCAGGCAGCCGACCTTCTCGCGCGCATTCCGGCCCCGACCGATGCCGACATCGACGATGCGATGCAGGGCAACCTGTGCCGCTGCGGCACCTACCCCCGCATCCGCGCCGCGATCCACACCGCCGCCGCCACCCTGCAAAAGGCCTGATCCCATGTCCCGTATCGGAAAGATCGCCCGCCGCACCTTCCTCGTCGGCTCTGTCGCCATCGCCGGCGGCGTCGCCTTTGGCGTCTATGTGGCGCGCAAGCCGCTCGACAACCCGCTGCGCCCCGGCGACGGCGAAGTCACGCTCAACCCCTATGTGCTGATCGACGCGCAGGGCGTGACCGTGATCGCGCCGCGCGCCGAAATGGGGCAAGGCATCCATTCCACGCTCGCGGCGCTGGTGGCCGAGGAGATGGACCTCGACTGGGCAAGCGTCCGCGTGATCCACGGCCCCCCCGCGCAGGCCTATTACAACGGCGCATTGATGGGCGCGGGCCTGCCCTATCCCGACTACAGCCTGTCGCGGCTGCAACAGGCCATCGGCGAGAACCTGAGCGTGGTCGCCAAGGTCATGGGGCTGCAGGTCACCGGCGGATCGACCGGCGCGCGCGACGGGTTCGACAAGATGCGCGCCGCCGGCGCCAGCGCGCGCGAGGCGCTGCGCCTTGCCGCGAGCAACCTGTGGGACATTCCCGTGGGCCGGCTGCGCACCGAAAACGGCCAGGTCATCGCGCCCGACGGCACCGCGCTGGCCTATCCCGCGCTGGCCGCCGCCGCCGCGCTGATCGAGGCACCGCAGGTGGATCTGCGCCCTGCGAGCGACTGGAAACTGCTCGGCCGCGCGCGCGACAACGCCCTGCCCCGCAGCGACATGCTGGCCAAGGCGACCGGCCGCGCCGCGTTTGCCATCGATGTGCGCCTGCCCGACATGCGCTTTGCCACGCTCAAACGGAACCCGTCGCGCAGCGGCATGCTGTCCTTCGACCCCACGGCGGCGCTCGCCATGCCGGGGGTGGAGCGGGTGGTGGACGTGGGCGACGGCTTTGCCGTGGTCGCCACCAACACCTGGCTTGCCATGCAGGCCGCCGAGGCGGTGACGGTGGACTGGGCCCCCGCCCCCTATCCCGCCACCACGGCAGAGATGTTCGACGCAATCCGCGCGTCCTTCGACACCAAGCCCAATTCGACCCTGCGTGATGAGGGTGACGTGAACAGCGCCGTTGAAGGCACTGAAATCACGGCAGAATATTCCGTTCCCTTCCTTGCCCATGCCACGATGGAGCCGATGAGCGCGACCGCGCTCTATACCGGCGAGGCGCTCACCGTCTGGTCGGGCAACCAGGCGCCGATCATCGTGCGCGACAAATGTGCCGAGGCCGTGGGCCTGCCCTCTGACGCGGTCACGCTGCATACCACGCTGATGGGCGGCGGCTTTGGCCGGCGGGGCGAGTATGACTTTTCCGTGCCGGCGGCCTTGGTCGCCAAGGCGATGCCGGGCGTGCCGGTGCAGGTCACCTGGACCCGCGAAGAGGACATGCGCCACGATTTCTACCGCCCCGCGGCGCTTGCGCGGTTCCGCGGTGTGGTCAAGGATGGCGAGGCGGTGCTGCTCTCGGGCCAGATCGCGGCGCCCTCCGTCACCCGCAGCGCGATGGCCCGGCTCACCGGATCGCGCATTCCTGGCGCCGACAAGGGGCATGTGGAGGGGGCCTTCGATCAGCCCTACGGCATCCCCAACTACCGCATCACCGGGCATCTGACCGATATCGCGGTGCCGCTCGGCTTCTGGCGGTCGGTGGGCAATTCGGTCAACGGCTTCATGTTCGAGACCTTCATCGACGAGATGGCCCATGCCGCAGGGCGTGACCCGCTCGAGTTCCGCCTGCAGCTCGCCACCCGCGAACACGCGCCTTCGGCCGGCGTGATCGAGGCCGTGGCCGAAATGTCGGGCTGGACCGGGCAGACACCCGAAGGCGTCGGGCGCGGCGTGGCCTTTACCTATTCCTTCGGCACGCCGGTGGCCGAGGTGGTCGAGGTGGTGGAGACGCCCGCCGGCATCCGCATCAGCAATGTCTGGATCGCCTGCGACGTGGGCACCGCGCTGGACCCGCACAACATCGAGGCGCAGATGACCGGTGGCGCGGTCTATGGCCTTTCGGCGGCGGTGATGGGCGAAATCACCTTTGCCGGCGGCAGGGTCGAGCAGGGCAATTTCCACGAATATGACGCGCTGCGGATGCACAACGCGCCACGGTTCGACGTGCGCATCCTCGAGACGAACGCCCATATGGGTGGCGCGGGCGAGCCCGGCACGCCGCCGTCGATGCCGGCGCTGGGCAATGCGCTCTTTGACCTGACCGGCCGACGCGCAACGCGCCTGCCGCTGATCCAGGATTTCGATCTGCTGCTCTGAGATTGCCCCCTGCTGCCCTGAGATTGTCCTGTGACGTCCCGGCGCAATCTGCCCCAATCGAGGCAGATTGCGCCATTTTGACACGGCTGCACCACATTCCCGCCGCTTCGGCCCATTAACCAGCCTTATACAAGAGGGCCAAGGGCGCGTGCGTTGCCTGTGGCCTCTGGTTGGTTTGGACGGCCCGATTGCGGCCGCAGCGAGGAAGGGCAGTACGATGCAGGGCTATCTGGTGACATTGGGCGACACGACGCTCGATTCGGGCGACGTGATTGCGGGCGCGCTCATCAACTTTGTTGCCGACAGCACGCTGGGCACCGGGTCATGGACCTGGAGCGGCGTCTGGGACGGCAACGGCCAGACCTACACCAACATCACCGACACCGGCACCTATTATCAGGCCACCAACGGCAGCGTCTATTTCATTCCCGACAAATGGTTCGTCAGCAGCATCGACAGCGCCAGTGCGACCGCCGCCCCGGCCCATGACAGCGCCATCTACGGCACCGGCGGCGACGATCCGGCCATCATCGGCACCGGCGGGGATGACGTCATCCACTCCGGGAGCAATACCACCCCCTCGGGCACCGGGTCCGACACGATCAGCGCGGGCGCGGGCAACGATACGGTCTTTGGCGGCGACGGGGCCGATACGATCGACGGCGGCGGCGGCAATGACAGCCTCTCGGGTGGCGACGGCGACGATGTGATCCATGGCGACGGCGAACCGCTGCCCGCTTCGACGACCGAAACGCTCAACTGGACCGCCCAGGGCGCGTCCGGGACCAATATCGCGGGCGGGTTCTCGCAGACCACGGGCGACATGACGGTCAACGTGGGCTTTGTGAACGACGGCGGCAACCTGACGCTGCAGACCAGCACCTCGACCCAATATGTCGATACCGGCGCGGGTGAGACCTTTGACACCGCATCCTCGCTGCGCATCACCGGCGGCGCGGGGCCCAATGTCACCGCGACCTTCGGCTTTGGCGCCGTGCCGGGCAGCGGCCTGCCCGACAGCGTGAGCAACGTCAGTTTCCGCATCAACGACATCGACACCGGCGGCTGGCAGGACATCATCACGATCCGCGCCTATGACATCCACGGCAACCTGATCACGGTCATCCTGACCCCGTCAGGCAACGACACCGTGTCGGGCGATACGATCACCGCAGGGCCGAACGGCGACAACCCGAACGTGGCCAACGGGTCGGTGCTGGTGACAATCCCCGGCCCGGTGCATTTCTTCGAGGTGATCTATTCCAACGGCGGCAGCGCCAATCAGGCGCTGTGGATCACCGACATCCATTTCGACACGATCGCGCCGCAGGCGGGCGCTGACATCATCGACGGCGGGCTCGGCGACGACCTGATCTATGGCGGCGCGGGCAATGACAGCATCCTGGGCGGCGAAGGCAACGACACCCTTTACGGCGACGCGGGCGACGACAGCATCGACGGCGGGCTCGGCAATGACCTGATCGATGGCGGCGCGGGCAATGACACGCTTTATGGCTTTGGCGGCAACAACACGATCTATGGCGGCGACGGCGACGATGTCGTGGGCACCTTCCAGTCAGAGGGCGCCGGCAATGACACGATCTACGGCGGTGCCGGCAACGACCTGCTGAACGGTGGCACCGGCAACGATGTGGTGTTCGGCGGCACCGGCAACGACACGCTCTACGGCGGGGTCGGCTCGGACACGCTTTATGGCGGTGCCGACCGCGACGTCTTTGTCGTCACCGAGGACCACCAGACCGACACCATCGTCGGTGGCGAGACCGGCGACGATTACGACGCGCTCTGGCTGACCAACTGGACCGGATCGCAAGGCGCGACCGTGACCTTTACCGGCAACGAGGCCGGGACCTATGCCTTTGACGGCGGCGCGGCCTCGGGCACGTTCAGCGAGATCGAGGCGGTCCGGACCACCGACCATGCCGATACGATCAACGCCGCGGCCACCACAGGCGGCGTGTCGGTGAGCAGCGGCGCGGGCGATGACGTGGTCATCGGTGGCAGCGGGGCCGACACCATTCTGCTGGGCACGGGCGCCGATACCGTCACCGGTGGCAAGGGCAATGACAGCATCGACCTCGGCGCTGACAGCGACCAGGATGTCGTGGTCATCACCGACGGCGACGGTCAGGACGTCATCACCAATTTCTCGGCGCCGATCGACAATTTCGACGGCACCTTTACCGGCATCGACCTTCTTGATGTGACCGGCCTGCATGACCTCGGCGGGCAGCCGGTTGACGTCAATGACGTGACGGTGACCGATGACGGCGCCGGCAACGCCGTGCTGACCTTTCCCAATGGCGAAAGCATCACGCTGATCGGGATCCCGCCGTCGCAACTCGCGACCACCGCCGCGCTGAACGCGATCGGCATCCCGCTCGCCCCGCCGCCGCCCGACGGCATCGTCAGCGGCACCGCCGGCGACGACCTGATCGACAACGCCTATACTGGCGACCCGGAGGGCGACCGGGTGGACGCCGGCGACGCCCTGTTGTCCGGCGCGGTGGGGGACGACGATTTCATCCTTGCGGGCGCGGGCAATGACCAGGTCTATGCCAACCTCGGAAATGACGAGGTCTATGGCGGCACTGGCAACGATCTGGTGTTCGGCGGCGCGGGCAATGACACGCTCTTTGGCGATGAGGGCAACGACATCCTCGACGGCGGCACCGGCAACGACTCGCTTTATGGCGGCGACGGGAACGACTTTCTCGTGGGCGCAGAGGGCGATGACGTGCTGGCCGGCAATGCCGGCAACGACACCCTGTTTGGCGGCGATGGCAACGACACCCTGCTGGGTGGCGACGGCGACGACCGGCTGCAGGGCGGCACCGGCAATGACCTGCTCTATGGCGGCCTTGGCGCCGATGTGCTGGCGGGCGATGGCGGCGATGACGTGCTCTTTGGCGAAGACGGCGATGACGAATTGTCCGGCGGCGCCGGGCAGGACAGCCTTTATGGCGGCGCGGGCAACGACATTCTCGACGGCGGCGACGGCGCCGATACCGTCTATGGCGGCGACGGCAATGACACCATCGTCGGTGGCGGGGGCGCGGACCTGCTCAATGGCGATGCTGGCGCAGACACGATCAACGGCGGGTTGGGCGACGATGTCATCCATGGTGGCGATGACGCCGACCTGATCTTTGGCGAGGATGGCAATGACGCCGTCTATGGCGATGCGGGCGACGATACCGTCTATGGCGGGCTCGGCCACGACAGCGTCTATGGCGGCGCAGGCAATGACTATGTGTCGGGCCGCTATGGCGACGACACCGTCTTTGGCGGCGATGGCGACGACATCATCTATGGCGATGTCGATGCCACGGGCACGGGCGCGCGGCAATTCGCGATCTTCGGCCTCGGCGTCGCCGGGCCGGGCGGATCGACCACCAACATCGGCGTGATCGGCTTTGACGGCAGCGCCCCGCGTGCCACGCTCGAGGCGATCGACGACGACGACAAGCTCGACAAGCCCGGCCTTGACAGCGGCGTGCCGCAGACCCTGGCCTATGGCATCACCATCGACGGACGCAGCTTTGGCGCCGGCAGCGCGATCCACCTGATCGAGGTCCAGGACATCGTCAACCAGACGACGGGACAGCCGGGCCATGCCTTTCTGATCCGGCTCGGCAGCGCGCCCGGCGACGTCTTCTGGGCCTTTGACATCGCCGTCGCGTCGGGCGACCAGATCTTCTGGACCGGCAATGACGCGACAATCGAACAGGCTGACTACGACCTTTTCGTGCAGGCGGATGGTGAAACGACGGCCGTCGGCAACGACACGCTCTATGGCGGGGCGGGCAATGATCAGGCCTTTGGCGCGGACGGCAACGACCAGATCTTTGGCGGCGACGGCAATGACCTGCTCGACGGCGGCAACGACAACGACCTGCTCGACGGCGGCGCCGGCAATGACACGCTGCTGGGTGGCGCCGGGAACGACACGCTGCTGGGCGGCGAGGGCAATGACGCGCTCTTTGGCGGGTCCGGTCAGGACACGCTCTATGGCGGCGCCGGGGCCGATACGCTCGACGGCGGTGCGGGCGACGACATCCTCTTTGGCGGTGCCGGCGCAGACCAGATCGACGCCGGCGCGGGCAATGACACGGTCCATGTGGCGCAGGGCGATGTGGCCTTTGGCGGCGACGGTGACGACCTCTTCATCCTCGAGGACCTTCTCGAACCCGGCGCCGGCACGATCACCGTCACCGGTGGCGAAGGCGGCGAGACCTTCGGCGACACGCTGCGCCTCGGGACGCTCGCGGACCTCTCGACGCTGGTCTATTCGGGCGGCAACAACGAGGCCGGACAGGTCACGCTGGATGATGGCACGATCCTCTATTTCTCCGAGATCGAGAACATCATCTGCTTTACCCCCGGCGCCCGCATCGCCACCCCCCATGGCGCGCGCAAGGTCGAGTCGCTGGCGGTGGGTGATCTGGTGGTCACCCGCGACCACGGGTTGCAACCGATCCGCTGGATCGGCAGCCGCACCGTGCCTGCACAGGGCAGCTTTGCCCCGATCCGCATCCGCCCGGGTGTCGTGACCGGGCTCCAATGCGACCTGCTGGTGTCACCACAACACCGGATGCTGTTCCAGGGCTACCGCGCGGAACTGCTCTTTGGCACCAGCGAAGTGCTGGTGGCCGCGCTGCATCTGGTCGATGGTGTCAGCGTCACGCAGGACGCGGGCGGCGATGTGACCTATATCCACATGCTCTTTGACAGCCACGAAATCATCTATGCCGAAGGCGCCGCGACCGAAAGTTTCCACCCCGGCTCGCTCGGTCTCGATGCGATAACGCCGGCAGCACGCGAAGAACTGTTTGCCCTCTTCCCGCAACTGCGCGCGATGCCAGAGGCCTACGGGCCGACCGCCCGCCGCTTCCTGCGGCGCCACGAGGCGCAACTGATCCGCTGAGCGGCGGATCAGGCGCTGCGCAGCACCGGCACCGGCTTGCGCCCTGCGGCCCAGGCGGCCGCAGCCGCGCCAAACGCCGCGAAAAGCGGCCGCGACACCGGGTCGCTCGCCGCATTCCATTCCGGGTGCCACTGCACCGAGAGCGTAAAGCCCGGCGCGCCCTGCACATAGATCGCCTCGGGCGTGCCATCGGGCGCGGTCCCGTCGATCACGATCGCCTCGCCCGGCCGCTTGATCCCCTGACCGTGCAGCGAATTGGTCATCACCTCGCGCGCGCCCATCAGCCGGTGGAACGGCCCGCCCTCGGTGAATGTCACGACATGGCGCAACGCGAACTTCTCCTCCAGCGTGCCATCGGGCGGCATCCGGTGGTTGTCGCGCCCCGGCAGGTCGCGGATCTCGGGCCAGAGCGACCCGCCCAGCGCCACATTGACCTCCTGAAAACCCCGGCAGACACCCAGAAACGGCTGCCCCCGCGCCACACAGGCCCGGATCAGCGGCAACACCACCGCATCGCGGCCCCGGTCAAAGGCGCCATGCGCCGGCGTCTCCGCCTCGCCATATTCCGACGGGTGCACATTGGGCCGCCCGCCGGTGAGCAGGAACCCGTCGCAGACATCGAGCAACTCGGCCACCGAGGTCACGGCAGGGTCGGCCGGCACGATCAGCGGCAGTGCGCCGGCCGCATGGGCCACGGCGCAAGAGTTCATCGTGCCCACGGCATGGGACGGATACTGGTCATTGATCAGGTAACTGTTGCCGATGATACCGATGACGGGCCGGGCCAAGACTGCATACTCCTCTTTTCCCACGCTCATAATACGCGGCAGGCGTCATGAAAAGGTTACGCGCCACGCAAACTGCCCGGATCGCCGCAACAGCCGCTTTTGCAGGCATTCCGCCGCGTCTCAGACCCCCAGATGGCGGTGGAGCGCCGCGTCAAAGGCCCCCGGCTGTTCGAGATAGGGGGAATGGCCGCAGTCCGGCAGGACAAGGCGCGTGACCTCTCCGCCGCCCGCCGCATAGGCGGCCAGCGCGCTTTCGGTCTGCGCGATCATCGGCTGCGGTGGAAACACCTCTGCCCCCGGCCAGCCCGGCACCGCGCCGAGCGACCCCAGCGTGCCCAGGTCAAACAGCGAGGCATCGGCGACCACCGGGTCATCCGCACCGCGCAGCCACAGCACCGGCGGCTTGACCGCGATCCGCGTAAACGCCAGCGGATCGGCCTGGTAAATCGGCGCCAGCGCATTGACCGGTCCGAAATCGCCCGCCGCGACGCCCGGCCAGTTCTCCGACGTGCGCGCATCGCCGGGATAGGCCTGCGGGCCCTGATGCTGCGCCAGCGCCGACGACAGGATGTCCTCGATCCGCCCGGGAACAAAGGGCGGCTTCCAGACATAGGTGTTCAGGATCGCGCGCGGATGCGACGGCGTCTCGTCCCCCCGCGCCCCCTCGGCCAGGAGGCGGGCAAAGTCCGGGTTCACCGCCCCGCCGCCACTGCCCGCCCCATCGGCAAAGCAGGGCCGCCCGTCCGCATGACAGCCGCCAAAGCCAAAGGGCGAGGCCGGCGCCACCTGCACCAGCGACAGCACCCGCCCCGGATGATCTGCGAGAAACTGCCAGAGGATCCCGCCACCCAGCGAATGCCCCACGCAATGCGCGGCCGCGATGCCGAGCGCATCGAACAGCGCCGCAAGGTCGTCCACGAAATCGCCCATCCCGCGCCGCGCGTCGATCAGCGCGGCCGGATCCGCCCCCGCATAGCCGCGCAGGTCGGGCGCGATCGCGCGAAACCCCGGCGGCAGGCGCAACATCGCCTCCTCCCACCAGGTCGCAGCCGACAGGTTGCCATGGACAAACACCACCGGCACGCCATCGTCCGGCCCGGCAAGGAGCACGCGTGTAGCGAGCCGCGACGTGACGATCCGGCGTTCTTGCGTAATCACGTTCAGGCCCACGGCATCCCCACTGAAAAACGATGCCGCATCTTATCGCGCCCGCGCCGCCCGACAACCCCTGCTGCGCGTCCCCGACATCTTTTGGCCCCAAATATCCCGGGGTCCGGGGCAGCGCCCCGGGGCTCACCGCCGCGCGGGACGCGACCGCTCCTTGACCTCGGCCCGCCGGCGATGCAGCACCGGCTCGGTATAGCCCGAAGGCTGGATCCGCCCCAGAAACACCAGATCGCAGGCCGCCTGGAACGCCACCCCGGAGAAATCCGGCGCCATCGGCACATAGGCCGGATCGCCCGCGTTCTGGCGATCCACCACGCGGGCCATCCTGTGCAGCGCCGCCAGCACATCCTGGCGCGCCACCAGCCCGTGATGCAGCCAGTTCGCCACCGCCTGCGCCGAGATGCGGCAGGTCGCACGGTCCTCCATCAACGCGACATCGTCGCTATCGGGCACTTTGGAGCATCCCACCCCCTGATCGACCCAGCGCACGACATAGCCCAGGATCCCCTGCACATTGTTGTCGACCTCGCGCGCGATCATGTCGGGGGAAAAGTTCTGCCCTGTCGCCAGCGGGATCGTCAGCAGCGCGTCCAGCCTGCCGCGCAGCCCCCCCGCCGCGATCGCGCGCTGCCGCGCCAGCACGTCGATGCGATGGTAATGCGTCGCATGCAGCACGGCGGCCACCGGCGAGGGCACCCAGGCGCAATTCGCCCCGGCCTGCGGATGCGCCGCCTTGGTGGCGAGCATGTCGGCCATCCGGTCGGGCATCGCCCACATCCCCTTGCCGATCTGCGCCCGCCCCGGCAGACCGCAGGCCAGCCCGATATCGACGTTGCGATCCTCATAGGCGGCGATCCAGGGCGTCCCCTTCATCGCCCCCTTGGGCAACATCGGGCCGGCCTCCATGCTGGTGTGGATCTCGTCGCCGGTGCGGTCGAGAAACCCGGTGTTGATAAAGGCGAGCCTGTGCCGCGCCGCGCGGATGCATTCGCGCAGGTTGACGCTGGTGCGCCGCTCCTCGTCCATGATCCCGATCTTGACCCTGTGGCGCGGCAGGCCCAGCACATCCTCGACCCGGTCGAGGATCTCGCAGGCGAATGAGACCTCGTCAGGCCCGTGCATCTTGGGCTTGACCACATAGACCGCGCCGGTCGTGCTGTTGCGCGGGCCATCCGCCTTGCGCAGGTCGTGCATCGCGCACAGCACGCTGAGCCACGCATCCATGATCCCCTCGGGCGTCTCGCCGCCTTGCGCGTCCAGCACGGCGGGCGTGGTCATCAGATGGCCCACGTTGCGCACCAGCATGAGCGCGCGGCGCCGCACCGGCAGCGCACCACCGTCGGGCAAAAGATAGCTGGCGTCCGGGTTCAGGCTGCGGGTCAGGACGCGGCCGGCCTTGGCGACCTTCTCGCGCAACGCGCCCGTCATCAGGCCCAGCCAGGTGCGATAGCATTGCACCTTGTCCGCCGCATCGACGGCCGCGACCGAATCCTCCAGATCCATGATGCTCGACACCGCGGCTTCGACCTGGATATCGGAAATGCCGGCCGGATCGGCCGCGCCGACGACGCTGCTGCGGTCCACCAGAACCTCGATCAGCAAGCCGTTGACCCGCAACAGAACCCGCAATTCGCACAGATCGTCGCGCAGATACCCCGCAAACTGCCCGGGATCGGCAAGGCCCGTGGCCCGCCCTGCGGCCGTGACCCGCAAAACCCCATCCGCCACATCGAGCGCCGTGACATCGGCCCAGCGCGCCCCCGCCAGGGGCACCACCGCATCCAGATGCGCGCGCGCCCAGGCCACCACCCGCGCGCCGCGCGCCGGGTCATGGGCGCCGCCCGCAGGCAGGTCGCCCAGCGCGTCAGTGCCGTAGAGCGCATCATGGAGCGAGCCCCAGCGCGCATTGGCGGCATTGAGCGCAAAGCGCGCATTGCTCACCGGCACGACAAGCTGCGGGCCGGGGATCAGTGCGATCTCGGGGTCAACGCCGGTGGTTTCTATCGTGAAATCAGGGCCTTCCGGCAGGATATAGCCGATCTCCCGCAAAAACGCCTCATAGGCGGCGGCGTCATGCGGCTGGCCGCGTCGCGCGATATGCCAGTCGTCGATCCGGCTTTGCAATTCTTCGCGCCGCGCCAGCAGCGCGGCATTGCGCGGGGCGAGGTCGCGCAGGATCGCGGCATAGCCCGCCCAGAACGCATCCGGTTCGACCCCGGTCCCCGGCAGCGCCTCGGCCTCGACAAAGGCGGCAAGCTCGGCCGCGACTGCCAACCCCTGCCTGTCCACGCGCGCTTGCATTCGCTTTCCCCCCTGCGTTGCCCCGTGACAAGGCGTAAGACAACGCGCCGCCACTGGCAACGGCAGGCCAAATCTGAAAACTGGGGCCAAATCTGAAAACTGGGGCCAAATCTGAAAACTGGGGCCCGGTCTGAAAACTGGGGCCCGGTCTGAAAACAGAGGCGTGGCCTGAAAACTGAGGCGTGGCCCTAAGTTTTGATTGCACGAAACGTCCCGGCAGGTTACTTAGCCATATGGCTTACCATTCAACCGACCTCGACAGGCTGTTCCAGGCCCTCGCCGACCCGACGCGGCGGGCGATCCTGGCACAGCTTGCCCGGGGGCCTGCCTCGGTCAGCGATCTCGCCGCGCCCTTCGACATGGCGCTGCCCTCGTTCATGGCGCATCTGCGCCGGCTCGAGGATGGCGGGCTGATCGAGACGACCAAACAGGGCCGCGTGCGCACCTGTGCGCTGGTCCCCGATGCCTTTGCCCCCGCGCAGGACTGGCTCGCCGCCCAGCGCGCGGAATGGGAGGCGCGGCTCGACCGCCTTGACGACTATATCCGCAACCTCATGAAAGACCGCGACAATGGACATTGATCCCGACCTCGACCTCGTGCTTTCCCG
>JAACUH010000116.1 GCA_009993005.1 Rhodobacterales bacterium | reverse complement strand
CTCACCGCATATCGGCGCAGCGACGCTCCGGTCGTCGAGGGCGAAGTAACGTACGTCTCCGCCGACCTGCTTGCCGACCCCCGCGACGGCGGCATGTTCTATATCGCCCGGGTCAGCCTCGACGAGGCGGATCTCGCCTCCTATCGCAATGTGGCCGTCAGCGCCGGCATGCCGGTGGAGGTTGCGATCAACACCGGCGCACGGCGTGCGGCGGACTATTTCCTCGAACCGCTGCTCAGGAACTTCGACCGCGCCTTCAGGGAAGAGTGACCCTTCCTTAGCTTGTGGTTAGAGGGTCGGCCGTTAAACAAGATCAGAGCGTTCCCCGCCTCAGCGGCGGGCGCAGGATCGCAAAGTCGAGAAGTCTCAAGGACGCGCGGAGGAATACCGGATGGCGGTGATCGCACTTTCACTCGACGATCGAAAACTGAACCAGATGAGCCGCGCCGGCTTCCGTCTTTGGGGGCTGCGCGGGGCGGGATCTCTCGTGGACAGGTCATGGATCGAGGGGCCGACATCGGTTCTGTCGACCGTCGCCGCCGGGTCGTTGATCGAGATCGGCGCGTTTTGCAATCTGAGCGGCGGCAAGATCGGCAACGTGCGGATCGGGCGCTATAGCTCGATCGCCGACGGCGTGGTGATCGGAGCGCATGAGCATCCGACAAACTGGCTCACGTCGTCACGCACGGCCTACTATCCCGAGGTGAATAACTGGGACAAGCTGCTCGCAGGAGACCGGCTCGACGAGATTCACGCCAAAAAGCCGATCTTCAACGCCAGCTGTCCGGTCACGACGCTTGGCGCGGATGTCTGGATCGGCGAAGGCGCCTTCATCAAGACCGGCGTGACGCTTGGGCACGGCGCTATCATCGGCGCCCGGGCGGCCGTTCTGCGCGACGTGCCGCCCTACGCCATCGTTGTGGGAACGCCGGCGAGGGTCGTGCGCCTCCGATTTCCTGAACCGGTCGTCGAGCGGCTTCTGGCTAGCCAGTGGTGGCGCTATTCCATCTACGACCTCTTCGGCGCCCCATTCGACCGCGTCGAGGCGGCTCTTGACGAGATCGAGCGCCGGATCGCTGAAGGCCATGTACGGCCATTCGAAGGACAGGTCCTGACTGCGGAGGTTCTGTCCCGGATCGACGCCGACGGATCGATCACCCCGCCCGGCCATCTTGCCGCAGAATGACCCGATAGCGGACAAGATCGCGGCGCGGCCCCGCCTTGCAATCGGCGAGCCATATCCTTGTCAGGTAAAGCCAGAAACGGTCGTCTGCGGCGTCGAACATTCGGGCCGGGCTATCGTCGTCGAGCAGCGACGGATAGGCGAAGGCGTGCGGGACGTCACAGTCGCGCCGCCACAGAAGCGGCGCAGCCAGGAGCAGTTCCGGCGCGCTCCATCGCTGCAGATCGGGTGAGGACATCCACCAGACGCCGCTTGTGCTCTCGCGGTCAGCGCTTTTGCGCGCGGCCGGCGTCACAGCGATGAACCGACGCGACTTCTCATGCCATATCACGCTGGAGATGGTGCTCGAAACGCCCGCCACCGGCGCACATACATGCGCCGCAGGATCTGCCGGTCGCTCCCGGTATGGGTCGATGAACCGTATGGCGAACGTATCGCCGTTGAAGGCGCGCCAGTCGGCCGCGCCGCCGTTCACCGGACGGCGCAGCAGGCAGGCGCCGCGCCTCTGTGCGCCATACGCCTCTGCGAAGACAAACGCATACAGGTGATCCCCGACGCGGATCATGTTGCTGGGATTGAAGTATCCGGTTCTGTGTCGCTGCCCGCCGTCATAGCGGTACGGCAAGGCGGCGACGAGCGCGCCTTGCGACGACCGCCTGAACCGAACGTCGCCGTCCAGAGCGACAACCTCGGTCACGACATTGCGCCAGCACCGCATGTAGTCGCCAGATGGGCACAACGTCGGCCGGCGATGACCATGATACTCGACATGCGCGAGCGCCTCCACGCGCCGCCCGTCCTCGGTGAAGATCGCAGCGATCCAGGCGTGATCGTCATAGGCCGACGGATCGTCATTCTCGCCGCCAACATGGACGATCGCGCAGTCGCGCGAGACCGCGTTCAGCAATGGGCCAGACATCGCCCGGTTGACGGCGGCGCCGGCGATCAGACGGACGAAGCCGAGAGCATCGCGCCAGGCGCGGGCCGGGGCGTCAGGCGCGTCCCAGCGGGCGCAAGCGTCGCGCTCATGGTCGAACACCGTTTCCGCCGCCCCCTCGATCGCGAGGGCCAGCGTCGGGGCATGATCTGGTCCGGGCGCGGCGGCCGGAAACAGGACGGGCGACGCCAAGACGGGCGACGCCAGGGTGAGCGGCATGATGGCGAGACGCACCATGACGAGCGCGCCGCCGAGCGAAGCGCCGATGCTCCTTGTCCTCGTGGTCCTCATGCTTGCCCTCTCCGTTATTCGTTATTCGTCGCCGCATGTCGGCCGCACGCCTTTGTCCTCGCGCGCCTTCGCAGTCCATTAAACAGGGAGGGTTATTGAGAGCACAACGAATGACAGCAGAAGGCGACTCGCCGTGACGCAGAACACCCCGGCGGAGGATCCAGCAAGCGACGACGGCCGGAAGCCAGGCCAGCGCGTCTTTGGCGTCGTCGATCTGCTGCGCCCGAACCGCATCGCCGGCTGGGCGGTGGATCGTAGCGACAGCGCCGCCATCGTCTCCGTCGAGATCTG
>JAACUH010000080.1 GCA_009993005.1 Rhodobacterales bacterium | reverse complement strand
CCTTGCCGGCGAGCACCGGCTCGGAGCTCACGTCGATATTGCCCGAGATGACGGGAAAGGTCGCACCGTCGAGCAGCTTGGCGAGGCCCGCGGGGCCGTCGTCGAACTCGTGGTTGCCGACCGCCATCGCGTCGCGCGCGATCAGGTTGAGGAACTCGATCTCCACATCGCCCTTGTAGGTCGTGTACATCAGCGAGCCCTGATACTGGTCGCCCGCGTCCAGAAAGATCACGTTTTCGCCCGCAAGGTCCGCGCGCAGCTGTGCGACGATGGTGGCAAGGCGTGCGACACCGCCAAAGCATTCGCCGGCGGCATTCTGTTCGGCGTTGCAGGTCGAATCAAAGGCGTTGATCGGCTCGATCCGGCTGTGCATGTCGTTGATGTGCAGAATGTGCAGCGTGTAATCGGCCATGGCGCTGCTGGCGCTGACAGCCAGCACGCAGGTCGTGGCAAGTAGACGTCCGATCATGACAAAATTCCCCCTCGGGTTGAATATAACGTAGTCTTGTCCCGCATCTTGACGGGTGTCAAAGACTCACTGCGCTGTTCTGGCGGCTGCCTGTAAAGGACATGTGTCAGCCGGGCGCTTGCCCCCTTGACCCGCGCGCCGCGCCCCGGCATCACCGCCCCATGCTGATCTACAAGATATTCCGCGCGGCCGAATGGCAGGCGCTGCAGGCGGCGGGCGAAACGGCGGGCGCGCCGATCGACATCGCCGATGGCTATGTGCATTTCTCGACCGCCGCACAGGTGGGCGAGACGGCGGCAAAGTATTTCGTCGGGGTCGACGGGCTGGTGCTGCTGGCGCTGGACAGCGATGCGCTCGGCGCCGACCTGCGCTGGGAACCGGCCCGGGGCGGCGCGCTTTTCCCGCATCTCTACAGGGCGTTGCGGATCGACGATGTGCTCTGGTGGCAGCCCATGCCGCTGGTGGACGGGGTCCATCAACTGCCGTCACTGACATGAGCCTGATCGAACGCGCTGGCCTTGCCGCGCTGCGCCGCCTTGACCCCGAGGCGGCGCATGGGCTGGCGCTGCGGGCGCTGGGGCTGGGGCTGGGGCCGCGCGGCGGGCCGGTGAACACGCCGCGGCTGGCCACGCGGATCGCCGGGCTGGCGCTGCCCAATCCGGTCGGTCTGGCGGCAGGGTTCGACAAGAATGCGGTGGCGCTGCACGGGCTGGCGCGCTGCGCCTTCGGTTTTGTCGAAGTCGGCGCCGCCACACCGCGCCCGCAGCAGGGAAACCCTGCCCCGCGCCTCTACCGGCTGAGCGCCGACCGCGCCGCGATCAACCGCTTCGGTTTCAACAACGCGGGGATGGAGGCGATTGCGCGCAACCTCGCCGGGCGACCCCGCGCGGGGGTGATCGGCCTCAATCTGGGCGCGAACAAGGACAGCGCCGACCGCGCGGCCGATTTTGCCGCCGTGCTGCGGCATTGCGCGGCGCATCTGGATTTCGCGACGGTCAATGTCTCCTCGCCCAATACCGAGCGGCTGCGTGACCTGCAGGGCAAGGCGGCGCTGGCGGCGCTGCTGGCCGGTGTGATGGAGACGAACGCGGGGCTGGCCCGGCCATTGCCGATTTTCCTCAAGATCTCGCCGGATCTGAACGAGGCGGAGCTGGCGGACGTGGCCGGTGTGGCGACAGCGGCAGGTGTGGCCGGGATCATCGCCACGAATACCACGCTCGACCGGGAAGGTTTGAAAAGTGCAAGCCGGGACGAGAAAGGCGGGCTTTCCGGCCAGCCTTTGTTCGTAAAGTCCACGCGCCTGCTGGCCCGGCTCTCGACACTCACGCCGCTGCCGCTGATTGGCGTGGGCGGCGTCGGCTCTGCGCAGCAGGCCTATGCCAAGATCCGCGCGGGGGCCTCTGCGGTGCAGCTTTATACCGCACTGGTCTATGGCGGGCTGTCGCTGGTCAACGAGATCACGACGGGGCTCGACGCGCTCTTGCGGCGCGACGGCTTTGCCGGGGTCGGTGACGCCGTGGGGACCGGGCGGGACGACTGGCTCTAGCGAAAAATCTTCGTACGAAGATTTTTGCAAGAATTTTCGTACGAAAATTCTTACGCCGGTGCCGCCGCGCGCTCCAGTGCCGGATAGCGCAGGCCCAGCGTCACCCCGCGCGCCACCCAGCTCACATGTAGCGCAAGCCAGAGCCCATGGTTGCCGAAGGCCGCGATCAGCGGAAGCGCGACGGCGAAATAGACAGCCGCCGAGACGATCATCATGTTGCGCATGTCCCGCGTCCGGGTCGCGCCGATGAAGATGCCGTCCAGCATCCAGGCCGCGCACCCCACCAGCGGCGCCGCGATCATCCAGCCGAGGTAGCTGCGCGCCGCCTCCCGCACTTCGGGCGCGGTGGTCATGATGTCGATCACGGCGCCGCCCGTCAGCGCAAAGACCAGCGCCATCGCCGCACAAATGGCAAGGCCCCACTGGCTCGCCATCACCGCCGCACGGCGCAGCGCGCCCCGCGCCCGCGCGCCCATCGCCTGCCCGACCAGCGCCTCGGCGGCAAAGGCGAAACCATCCAGCGCAAAGGCCGTGATGTTGAGGAATTGCAGCAGGATCTGGTTGGCGGCAAGCTCGACATCCCCCCGCCCCGCGCCGAAGAACATGAAGCTCACCACGATCGCCTCGAGCAGAAGCGTGCGGATCAGGATATCGCCGTTGACCACGGCCATGTGGCCGAGGCGCGCGGCGTCGAACACCCGCGCGCCATCGCGCCAGACCCGCCCGGCAAAGGCGTCTCGGCACAACCACAGCCCCAGCGCCAGCCCCGACCATTCAGCCATCGCCGTGGCCAGTGCCACACCCGGCACGCCCCAGCCCAGCCCCAGCACGAACCACAGGTCGAGCCCGATGTTGAGCCCGTTCATCCACAGTTGCACCACCAGCACCGCGCGCGTGCGTTCCTGCGCGATCAGCCAGCCGGTGATGCCAAAAAGCGCGATCGCCGCCGGCGCCGACCAGATGCGGATCGCAATGTACTGGCGCGCCAGCGCCTCGACCTCGGCGCTCGCCGGCGCCAGGCGGAACCCCGCCGACGCGATCGCCCCTTGCAGCGCGACCACCACCGCCCCCGCGGCAAGGCCCAGCAGCAGCGCGCGCATCAGCAGCGCCGTCACTTCGGCCCCGTCGCCCGCGCCGCGGGCCTGCGCGGTCAGGCCGGTGGTGCCCATCCGCAGAAATCCGAAGATCCAGAAGATCGCCGACAGGATGATCGCCCCGATCCCCACTGCCCCGATGGGGGCCGCCAGGCCAAGCTGCCCGATCACCCCGGTATCGACCGCGCCCAGGATCGGCACGGTCATGTTGGCCAGCACAATGGGCAGCGCGATGCGCAGCACGCGGGCGTGGGTCAACGGGGCCGTGGTTTCAGCCATCGCGGGCGGGCATCAGGAAATGCCCCGTCCCCTGCGCAAAGAGCCGGGCGCGGTTGTCCTGCCAGGCCTCGACATGGACGCTGGCATAGCGCCGGCCCGAGCGGATCACCCGGGCGCGGGCATAGGCGTCGCGCGGCAGCCCGGTGCGCAGGTAATCAACTGAAAAGTCGATGGTTTTCGGCAATCTCCGCGCCGCAGGAGCGATCTGGAAATCGGGTGCCGGCGCGCCGTTCTCCATGTCCTCCCACAGCATCGCCCAGCTCAGCTCGATGATCGCGGCCACCTCCATGAAGGCCGCCGTGACCCCGCCATGCAGCGCCGGCAGTACCGGATTGCCGATCAGCTTGTCATCATAGGGCAGGATCGCGGTCAGCTCGTCCCCGCGCCGGTCGAACTGGATGCCGAGAAAGCGGATATAGGGCACGCCGCCCACCAGCGCCTGCAAGGCGGCGTCGCGGCGTTGCTTGATGACCTGTACGGGTTCGGGGCGGCGCATCAGCCGGCCCTGTCGACGGTAAAGGCACCCGTTGCGGCGGCGACGGGGCGGCCGGTGTCTTCGTCTGTGGCCACGGCGCGCACAAAGGCCACGCTGCGGGTGACATGGTAACACTCGGCGGTTGCGGTGATCGACTGCCCCGGCGTGGCCGGGCGCATGTAGTCGATCCGCAGGTCGAGCGTCGCAGTCCCCAGCGGCGCAGAGGGATGCGCCATCACCGCAGCCCCCGCACAGGTATCCATCAGCGTCGAGACCGCGCCACCGTGGATCACCCCGGTTTCGGGGTCGCCCACAAGCTGCGGATGATAGGGCATGGCAATGACCGCCCGCCCTTCGCCGATGTCTTCCATCCGCAGGCACAGCACCTGCGCATGGGGGATCGCCTCGATGAACTGGCGCGCCAGCCTCTCGCGGCGCGCCTGCATCGCCACCTGTTCGTCCTGCATGGCCTCACCCCTGCTCTGTCTGCGCACAATTGCGGGTTGCCAACCGGGCCGCAAGCCGATTCCGACCCGCTCTCGCCTGTTGCCCGAACGCGGCCTTGCGCATAGGATTTGCGGCAGGGAGAGTGCCGATGCCTGATGTTCGCCTGCCGTTCAAGGAAATGTGTGCCCGTTTCGACGTCACACCGCGCACCCTGCGGTATTATGAATACATCGAGCTTCTCTCGCCGGAAAAGGACGGCCGCGCGCGGTTCTACGGCCCGCGCGAGATGGCGCGCATGACGCTGATCCTGCGGGGGCGGCGGTTCGGCTTCAGCCTCGAGGATATCCGCCAGTGGCTGCTTATCTATGAAAAGGAAGGCACCCAGGCGCAGATGCGCAAGTGGATCGACCTCGCGGACCGGCAGATGGTCGAACTGGGCGAACAGCGCCGCCAACTGGACGAGACGATGGCCGAACTCAAGGCGCTGCGCGACGATACGGCGCGCAGCCTGACCTGACCGCGCGACCAATTCTTGCGCATTCCCCTGCGTCACCCGAACTGACCTTTCGTCACCGTTTTTCTGACGCAGCGTTACGTTTACGTTAACGTCACCTTTGCTTGTAAGACTGAACCCAACGCCTCACCTGCGCCGTATGACGCGCTTACGAGGGCCAGGACATGACCGCTCAGACCAGTGAAACCACGATGACGATCCGCGACATGTGCGAGGCGTTCGATGTGACGCCGCGCACGCTGCGGTTCTACGAAGCCAAGGAACTGCTGTTCCCGATCCGCCAGGGCACCCGCCGCCTCTTTACCCGGCGCGACCGCGCCCGGCTCAAGCTGATCCTGCGCGGCAAGCGCTTTGGCTTCAGCCTCGAAGAGATCCGCCAGCTCCTGGACCTTTACGACATGGGTGACCAGCAGGCGACGCAGCTCGCCCGGACCCATGAACTGGCAGCCCGCCATCTGGCCGAAATGCAGGCCCAGCGCGCCGAGCTCGACGAGGCGATCGCAGAGCTGCAGGCCCAGATGGACTGGGGCGCCACCGAACTCAAACGCCTCGTAGGCAAGGCCACGGCCGCCTGAGAGACAAGCCCAACCGACCGCCACCCGCCTCAAAGCCCCACCAAGGCCAAACAAGGCCCCAACAAGAAAGAGCCGCCGATGCCCAGCTACACCGCACCGATCCAGGACATGCAGTTCATCCTGCACAATCTGCTCGACGTGAGCGCGCAGGATATCCCCGGCTACGCCGATCTCGAGACGGATTTCACCAGCGCGGTGATGGAAGAGGCGGGCAAACTCGCCCGCGATGTGCTCGCCCCGCTCAACGCGGTGGGAGACACCGTGGGCTGCCGGCTCGAAAATGGCGTCGTGCGCACGCCCCCGGGGTTCAAGGAGGCCTATGCGCAGCTCTGCGACGGCGGCTGGACCGGGCTCGACTGTGACCCGGCCTATGGCGGACAGGGCCTGCCCTATGTGATGCAGACCGCGGTGGGCGAGATGTTCAGCGCGGCCAACATGTCGTTTCAGGTCTATAACGGCCTGACCCATGGCGCGGTCTCGGCGATCAACGTGCATGCGACCGACGCGCAAAAGGCGACCTACCTGCCCAACATGATCAGCGGGAAATGGTCCGGCACGATGAACCTGACCGAACCCCATGCCGGCACCGATCTCGGCATGATGCGCACCAAGGCCGAGCCGCAGGCGGATGGCAGCTACAGGGTGACGGGGCAGAAGATCTTCATCTCGGGCGGCGATCAGGACCTGACCGAGAACATCATCCACCTCGTTCTCGCCAAGATCCCCGGCGGCCCCGCCGACATCAAGGGCGTGTCGCTGTTCATCGTGCCCAAGTTCCTCGTGAATGCCGATGGCAGCCTCGGCGCGCGCAATGCGGTCTCGGTCGGCAAGATCGAGGAAAAGATGGGCCTGCATGGCAACGCGACCTGCGTGCTCAATTATGACGGCGCCGTGGGCTACCTGCTGGGCCAGGAACACAAGGGCATGCGCGCCATGTTCACGATGATGAACGAGGCGCGGCTGAGCGTCGGCCTGCAAGGCTATGCGCAGGCCGATGTCGCCTATCAGAACGCCGTGGCCTATGCCAATGACCGCCTGCAGGGCCGCGACGTGACAGGCGCCAAGAACCCCGAGGGCCCCGCCGACCCGATCATCGTGCACCCCGATATCCGCCGCAACCTGATGGACCAGAAGAGCTTTGTCGAAGGGGCGCGCGCGCTCACCTTCTGGGGCGCGCATCTGATCGACCGCGCGCACCGGCTGGACGACAAGGCGGCCGATGGGCTGATCTCGCTGCTGATCCCGGTGATCAAGGGCTTTCTGACCGACAAGGGGTTCGACAGCGCCATCGCCGCGCAGCAGGTGTTCGGCGGGCATGGCTACATCGAGGAATGGGGCATGTCGCAATATGCCCGCGACGCGCGGATCGCGATGATCTACGAGGGCGCGAACGGGGTGCAGGCGCTCGACCTTGTCGGGCGCAAGCTGGCGCTCGATGGCGGCAAGCATGTGATGGGCTTCTTCGAGATGGTGAAGGCCTTCATCAAGGAGAACGAAGGCCATGCCGATCTGAAATCCGGCTTCCTCGACCCGCTCAAGGCGGCGAGCAAGGATGTGCAGGCGGCGGCGATGTATTTCATGCAAGAAGGCGTGAAGTCTCCGAACAATGCGCTGGCCGGATCCTATGATTTCATGCACATGATGGGGCATGCCTGCCTCGGCCTGATGTGGGCCCGGATGGCACGTGCGGCCTATGGCGCGCTTGAGAGCGGCGCCGCGGACCGCGCGTTCTATGAGACCAAGATCGCGACCGGGCGCTACTACATGGCCCGCCAGATGCCCGCGACCGCGCTGCATCTGGCGCGCATCACGACCGGCGCCGCGCCGGTGATGGCGCTGGAGGCGGCGAACTTCTGAGGCGACCCGAATACGCTTTCGACCTGGAGGAGGAGGAGAAGCCGATGCCCAAACGCCTGCGCCTGACGCGCCGCTTTCAGGTCGCGATGTCCGAAGACGGCTATCGTCGGCTGAAACGCTTTGCGACCGAGTCGGGCCTCGATGATGGCGAGGCGCTGTCGTTTCTGTTCGAGCATTTCGACAGTGTGATCGACGCGGACAAGTTCGGCCACAGGCTGAGGCTGTTCAACGCCGAGCTTGAGGCGCGCAAGTCATGAGGGGGCGCCTGATGGCCATCGACGAGGGGGGCTGTCTGCCCCCCGCGCGCTGCGCGCGCCCCCCCGAGGATATTTGGGGCAAGATGAAGCGGGGGCGCGGCGCGCTGGTGGCAAGGTCCACCCCACGCCTCGGCCACAGGGGCGGGGACGTGGGGCTTCACCTCGCAGGGCCATCGGCTTCCCAGCCTGTGCCTTGCGATAAGAATGGCACGGTTCTGGTAAACGGACCCTTAACAGTGCGCAGGAAGAATCGCTTCATCTTGCCGAAAATATCCCGGGGGTCCGGGGGCTGGCCCCCGGTCCCGACATCGGACACAGGCTCAACGGCAAGGATCGCGCGATGACCATGAAGCTGCACTGTTTCGGCGAAAGCGGGAACGCCTACAAGGCGGCGCTGACGCTCACGCTGTCTGACGCCGAATGGGAGCCGGTGTTCGTGGATTTCTTCAACGGCGCGACGCGCACGCCGGCTTTCCGCGCGCTCAACGTCATGGGTGAGGTGCCGGTGCTGGTGGACGGCGACCTGGTGCTTACCCAATCGGGCGTGATCCAGGACTATGTCAGCTCCAAGACCGGCAAGCTCGGCGGGCGATCGGCCGCCGAGCGGCGCGAGGTTCTGCGTTGGATGTTCTTCGACAATCACAAACTGTCGGGCGTGGCGGGCGGGCTGCGGTTCAACCTGAACTTCCTCCCCGAGGACAAGCGCGACGCCGCCGTGAACGCCTATCTGGCGCAGCGCCTGACCTCGGCGCTCAGGATCGTGGAGACGGCTCTTGCCGGGCGGCAATGGCTGGCGGGGGCCGAGCCCACCATCGCGGACCTCGCCTGCTGCGGCTATCTTTACTACCCCGAACCCTTTGGCTTTGACCGCGCGGCCTGGCCACTGATCGACGGCTGGCTGGACCGGATCGCCGCCCTGCCCGGCTGGAAAGCCCCCTATGACCTGATGCCCGGCAGCCCTGCCGACCGCAAATGAGGAGACCCCGATGACCCAGGCCTATATCTATGACGCCGTGCGCACCCCCCGTGGCAAGGGCCGCGCCGATGGTGCGCTGCACGAAGTGACCGCGGTGCGCCTCTCGGCGCAGGTGCTCGACGCGTTGCGCAACCGCAACGGGCTGAGCGGCCATGCGGTCGAGGATGTGATCTGGGGCAATGTCACCCAGGTGGGCGAGCAGGGTGGCTGCCTCGCGCGTTCGGCGGTGCTGGCCTCGTCTCTCGACCAGTCGATCCCCGGCCTGTCGATCAACCGCTTTTGCGCGAGCGCGATGGAGGCGGTGAACCTTGCCGCAAACCAGATCCGCGGTGGCGCGGGCGAGGCCTATATCGCCGGCGGGGTCGAGATGATGGGCCGCGTGCCGATGGGCAGCGATGGCGCCGCCATCGCCGTGGACCCCGGCCTTGCGATGGACACCTATTTTGTCCCGCAGGGGATCAGCGCCGATATCATCGCCACCGAATTCGGTTTCAGCCGCGACGATGTGGATGCCCTCGCCGTGGAGAGCCAGCGCCGCGCCAAGGCCGCCTGGGACGACCACCGCTTTGACGGGTCGGTCATCACGGTGCGCGACATCAACGGCCTGCCGATCCTGGCGCAGGACGAATACATGCGTCCCGCGACCGACATGCAGACGCTGGGCGCGCTCAAGCCGGCCTTCAAGGACATGGGCGAGGTGATGCCCGGTTTCGACAAGGTCGCGCTGATGAAATACCCGCATCTGGAGCGGATCAACCACGTCCACCATGCCGGCAATTCGAGCGGGATCGTGGATGGGTCGTCCGGTATCCTGATCGGGTCCAAGGCGTTCGGCAAGGCGCATGGGCTGAAACCGCGCGCGGTGATCCGCGCCACGGCCAAGATCGGCACCGACCCCACGATCATGCTGACCGGCCCGGTGCCCGTCACCGAAAAGATCCTGCGCGACAGCGGCATGGCGATCGGCGACATCGACCTTTTCGAGGTGAACGAGGCCTTTGCCGCCGTCGTCCTGCGGTTCCAGCAGGCGTTCAACGTCGATCCGGCCCGCGTCAACGTCAACGGGGGCGCTATCGCGATGGGGCATCCGCTGGGCGCCACCGGCGCGATCATCATCGGCACGCTCCTGGACGAGCTTGAGCGGACAGGCCAGGGCACCGGCCTTGCCACGCTGTGCATCGCCTCGGGCATGGGTGTCGCCACGATCATCGAGCGGGTCTGACGCGCCATGCTGCGGGGCCGTGCCCTCTTTGACCGTTGTTGCCGGCTTTCGGGCGGAGGGCTCGCAGAGTTGCGCCTGCCGCATGGCCGCCATGATGGCGTATCGGGGGCGAAACATGTCGCAAACCGACCCTGCATCGTGGTAAAATGCGGTAAGCGCAATTTTCTTTCCCACGTGCGCTGGACTGCCCCCGATGACCATTCTCGCCTCGACCTTTGTCCAGCGTCAGGCACGCCTGTTCCACGCCGGCGCTTTCGACGAGATGGTGCGCGCCTATGCCTTTCCGTTGCCGGTCGAGCAGGATGGCGCGGTGGTTGTCTATTCCGATCCGGCACAATACCAGGGGGCCCTGGCGCTGATCCGTGCCACCCTCTTGGCCGGAGGGATGACCGGCCTGTGCGGGCGCCTGGCCGCCCGCGAATTGACCCGCGATGCGCGGTTCCGGGTCTGGGTCAGCCTCGATCTGATCTATGCCGATCGGATCGACCTCGCGGCGGTGCGGTTTGTGCACTACTGTCGTCAGACGGCAGAGGGCATCCAGGTCGAGATGGTCGAGATGCTGCACAACCCGGCCGAAACCAGTTTCTGTCCCGTGGTCCCACCGGTCGAGCGTCGCACAAGCGCCTGACGTTCCTGCCGCTGCCGGCCCCGCCCTCGGCATCCCCGACCCTGACCCGCCTTGCGACCGGCAACGCCGGCCCGATTGGCCTGCGCACCCCCCAAAGGAGACATCTGCCATGACCGTCCAGACCACATCCGATTTCACCATGTCCACCGATGCCGAGGGTGTCGCCACCATCACCTGGGATGTCCCCGGCAAGTCGATGAACGTGATGAGCCTGCAGGGCTTTGCCGATCTCGATGCGTTGGTCGGACAGGCGCTGGCCGATGCGGGCGTGAAGGGCATCGTCATCACCTCGGGCAAGGACAGCTTTGCAGGGGGGATGGACCTCAACATCATCGCGGGGATGCGCGACGGGGCGGGCGATGACCCGGCGCGCGGGCTCTTTGACGGGGTGATGAACATGCACGCCGTGCTGCGCCGGATCGAACGGGCGGGGATGGACCCCAAGACGCTCAAGGGGGGCAAGCCGATCGCAGCCGCCCTGCCCGGCACCGCGCTGGGCATCGGGCTCGAGATCCCGCTGGCCTGCCACCGCATCTTTGCCGCCGACAACCCCAGGGCGAAAATCGGCCTGCCCGAAATCATGGTCGGCATTTTCCCCGGCGCGGGCGGCACCACGCGGCTCGCGCGCAAGCTGGGCGCGATGGGCGCCTCGCCGCTCTTGCTCGAAGGCAAGCTGAACGACCCGAAAAAGGCCAAGGCGGCCGGCGTGATCGACGAGGTGGTGCCGGCAGAGGAATTGCTGGCGGCGGCCAAGGCCTGGGTGCTGGCGGCCAAGGATGCCGACATCGTCAAGCCCTGGGACCAGAAGGGCTACAAGATGCCCGGTGGCACACCCTATCACCCGGCAGGCTACATGACCTTTGTCGGCGCCTCGGCGATGGTCAACGGCAAGACGATGGGCGTCTATCCCGCCGCCCGCGCGCTGCTCTCGGCGGTCTATGAGGGTGCGCTGGTGCCCTTTGACACGGCGCTGCGGATCGAGGCGCGCTGGTTCGTCAATGTGCTGATGAACCCCTCGTCGGGCGCGATGATCCGCTCGCTCTTCATCAACAAGGAGGCGCTGGAGAAGGGCGCGAACCGCCCCGCCGTGGCCGACCAGAAGGTCACGCAGGTGGGCGTGATCGGCGCGGGGATGATGGGCGCGGGCATTGCGCTCGTCTCGGCGCTGGCGGGGATCCGCGTGGTGCTGATCGACGCCACGCAAGAGGCCGCCGACAAGGGCAAGGCCTATACCACCGCCTATATGGACAAGGGCATCGCCCGCAAGGCGGCCACCGAGGAGAAGAAGGCGCAGGTGCTGGGGCTGATCACTGCCACCACCGATTACGCGGCACTCGCCGGTTGCGACCTGATCGTCGAGGCGGTGTTCGAGGATATGGGCGTGAAGGCCGAGGTCACGAAAAAGGTCGAGGCGGTGGTCGGCCCCGACTGCGTCTTTGCCACCAATACCTCGACCCTGCCGATCACCGCGCTCGCCAAGGCCAGTGCCCGGCCGGAGCAATTCATCGGCATCCACTTCTTTTCGCCGGTGGACAAGATGGCGCTGGTCGAGATCATCCGCGGCAAGAAAACCGGCGATGTGGCGGTGGCCAAGGCGCTCGACTATGTCCGCCAGATCCGCAAGACGCCGATCGTGGTCAATGACGCGCGGTTCTTCTACGCCAACCGCTGCATCATTCCCTATATCAACGAGGGCATCCGCATGCTGGCCGAGGGCGTGGCCCCCGCGCTGATCGAGAATGCGGCGAAACTGGTGGGCATGCCGCTGGGGCCGCTGCAACTGGTGGACGAGACCTCGATCGATCTGGGGGTCAAGATCGCCAAGGCGACCAAGGCCGCGATGGGCGAGGACTATCCCGACGACGCCGTCGATGCGGTGCTCTTCGCGATGGCCGATCAGGGGAGGCTGGGGCGCAAGGCCAATGCGGGCTTTTATGCCTATGACGACAAGGGGCAGCGGCTGGGCCTGTGGGAGGGGCTGCAGGCCGCCTATCCGCAGGCGATCATCCAGCCCGAACTGGTGACGGTGCAGCATCGCCTGCTGTTCGCGCAGGTGCTCGAGGCCGTGCGCGCGCTCGAGGCGGGGGTGCTGACCGACATCCGCGAAGGCGATGTGGGCGCAATCCTCGGCTGGGGCTTTGCGCCCTGGTCGGGCGGTCCGTTCTCCTGGCTCGACATGCTGGGTGCGCCCTATGCGGCAGAGCGCTGCGATGCGCTGTCGGCGACCTTTGGCGCGCGCTTTGCCACGCCGGCGCTGCTGCGCGAGATGGCGGACAAGGGGCAGAGCTTTTACGGCCGTTTCGGCGGCGCGCGCGACGCGGCCTGAGCCAATGCCGGCGCGGTCTCGGGGCTGCGCCGGCGTTTTTTTGAGTATTTATTGCACAGAGAAGTCATGGCCGGGGCGCGTTGGCCCGGCCTTGGGCGATCAGGCGGCGGGGTCGAAGCGGTAGCCGAAGCGCGCGATGTCACCCGCAGCGATGCGGGCCACGATTTCGGCGGTGGCGTCGGTATAGAAACCGCGCCAGTCGCGTGGGCGGGCGGTGACATTGGCCCGGCCCATGCGCGGCAGGAATCCCAGATGTGCTGCGAGCGGGGCGAGGTCGGTGGCGAGATGTTCGAGCCGGAGATAGGCGCTGGCGCGCTCACGGCCCGTGCTGTCGCGCATATAGCTGGTATAGGGGTTGGTGGCGATGCTGACCTGCGTGGCCGGGTCGGCGAGGAAGGCCGCAAAATCGAGCGTCTGCGCGCGGGTGACGGCGGTGTGGGTGAAACGCTGGGCGCGCAGCCAGTGGTAGTAGCTGACCATCCGGTCCCAGGGGTTGCGCACCAGGGTAAAGGTGAACATGGCGGCGAGATCTTCGGGGCGGAGCAGCCCGTCGAGGTCGGCCAGGGTCGAGTGTTTCCACAGCCGGCCGGCTGCGCGCAGGCCCGCCTGGCGCGCGCGCCGCGCCTGCGCCTTGGGCGTATCGCCGAGAATGATGTCGTCCCTGGCCGCGCGCGCCTCGAGCGCGAGCGTCATCGCCGTGCCGCCTGTCTTGGGGATGTGGACGAACACGTAGCGGCGCGCGTGAGAGATGATCATGCCGGGGCGGTCACCGGCCGGTCGCCGCGCAGGGCGATGATGACACCCGCCACGATGATGAGCGCGAGGCCCAGCAGCGCCGGGCCATCGGGCCACTCGCCCCACAGGATCACCGCCCAGAGGGTCGCGAACAGCAAAAGCGCGTTCTCGAGCACGGCCAGCGTGGTCGCATCGGCCATCTGATAGGCCCGGATCACCATTCCCACACCCAGGAGCGAGCCGAGCCCTTGCACGACGATCATCACCGCAAAGATGCCTTTGGTCGGCACCCAGCCGCGGGTGATGAACCCCTCTGCCCCCGGCGCGACAGGTAGCGGCCAGAGCCAGAGCAGCCCGCAGCCCAGCGCGCCAAAGAGCAGCATCATGCCAAAGAACCCGCCCAAGAGCGTGAATGTCCCCTCCTGCGCGCAGAGCCTGCGGGTGATGAGGTTGCCCAGCCCGTAGAAGGCGCCCGCCAGCACCGGCAGGACGCTGAGCCAGCTTACGTCGCCGCTGTCGGGGCGCAGCGCCAGCACGATGCCGGCAAAGCCGAGCACCACCGCAAAGACCCGGCGCGGGCCGATCCTGTCGCCGAAAATCAGCACGGAAAAGACCACCACAAAGAGCGGCGCGGTAAAGAGCCCTGCCACCGCCTGGGCGATCGGCAACAGGCCGAGGCAGCCGAAATAGACCACCATCGCGCTCGCGTTCAGGACCGACCGCAGCAGCACCCGGCGCGGGCTGAGCGGGCGCAGCGACACGCCCATGACCCGGGCCAGTGGCAGCAGCACGGCGAGCGCGATGACCGCGCGCAGGAAATGGAACTGCCAGAGCCCGCCCGAGGCCGCTGCCAGGCGCATGAAATTGTCGATCAGGCCAAAGAGCGCCATCGCCCCGAGCACCAGCAATGCGGCCGGCACCATGCGGTTTCCCGTCTCCATCCAGTTGCCCCTGCTGCGTTTCCCCGATTGTATGCCCGCCCTTTGGGCATCTACACTCGTCTGAAGGCGACATGCAAAGGGGAGGTTCTGACAGATGGGCTGGATGGCGGATGAAACCGGGCTCGACAAATGCGCGGCCAACCATGTGCCGCTCACGCCGCTGTCTTTCCTGCACCGGGCGCGCGAGGTCTTTGGCGAGCATGAGGCGCTGGTCTATGGGCCGTTGCGCCTGACCTACCGCACCTATCACGCCCGCGTCTCGCAACTGGCCTCGGCGCTGGCGGGAGCCGGGGTGCGGCCGGGCGATGTGGTGGCGACGCTTTTGCCCAACGTGCCCGCGCAGGCCGAGGCGCATTTCGGCGTGCCGGCCTGTGGCGCGGTGCTCAACACCATCAACGTGCGGCTCGATGTCGATACGGTCGCCTATATCCTCGGCCATGGCGGCGCCAAGGTGCTGCTGGCCGACAGCCAGTTCCTGCCTTTGGCGATGGAGGCGCTGGCGCTGATGACCGGCCCGCGCCCGCTGGTGATCGAGGTGCCGGACCCGGTCGCGGGGGTGAAGGGGATCGGCGAGCAGACGGATTACGAGAGTTTCCTGACCACGGGCGACCCGGATTTCGCCTGGATCATGCCGCAGGACGAATGGGAGAGCATCGCGCTCAACTATACCTCGGGCACCACGGGGCGGCCCAAGGGCGTGGTCTATCACCATCGCGGCGCCTATCTCAACGCGATGGGGCAGGTCGTGTCCTGGCGCATGGTGCTGCATCCGCGCTACCTGACCATCGTGCCGCTGTTCCATTGCAACGGCTGGTGCCACACCTGGATGATGCCGCTGCTCGGCGGCACCGTTGTGTGCTGTCGGGATGTCACGGCGCGCGCGATCTATGCTGCGATTGCGGATGAGGGTGTCACGCATTTCGGCGGTGCGCCCATCGTGCTCAACCTGCTCATCAACGCGGCCGAGGCCGACCGCCGCGCGTTTTCGCATGTGGTCGAGGTGTTTACCGCCGGCGCCCCGCCCGCGCCTGCGACGCTGGCACGGATCGAGCCCCTGGGCTTCAACGTCACGCAGGTCTATGGCCTGACCGAGACCTATGGTCCCGCGACCGAATGCACCTGGCGGGGCGAGTGGGACGGGCTGGAGGGTGACGCGCGCGCGGCGATGAAGGCGCGGCAGGGGGTGGCGATGCCCTTTATGGAGCCTGTCGCGGTCTGGGATGCGGCGGGCGCGCCGGTCGCGCGCGACGGCGCGACGCAGGGCGAGATCGTGATGCGCGGCAACGGCGTGATGAAGGGCTATTACCGCAACCCCGAGGCCACGGAAAAGGCGTTTCGCGGCGGCTATTTCCACTCCGAGGACCTCGCCCTGCACCACCCCGACAGCTATGTGCAGATCGCCGACCGGGCCAAGGACATCATCATTTCGGGTGGCGAGAACATCAGCTCGGTCGAGGTCGAGGCGGCGCTGATGCATCATCCGGCGGTGAACCTGTGTGCCGTGGTCGCGATGCCCGACGACAAATGGGGCGAGGTGCCCTGCGCCTTTGTCGAGCTCAAGGCGGGGGCGCAGGCCGAGGCGGGCGAGCTCATCGCCTTTGTGCGCAGCCGGCTCGCGGGGTTCAAGACGCCGAAACGGGTGGAGTTCATCGAGTTGCCCAAGACGTCGACCGGCAAGATCCAGAAGTTCGAGTTGCGCAAGCTGGCGCGCGATCTCTGAGCGGCGGCGCCTCTACCCAAAGGGCGCGCGACCCGCTATCATCGGGAAAAAGGCGCAGGCAGAGCAGGCCCAAGAAGAATGACGGCGCTCAAGGAATATCAACGGCTTGAATCGCCCGGCATCTGGCGGCCAGAGGCCGAAGGGCAGCGGCGCGATGTGGCGGTGTCATTCGGCAATGCCACGCTGGTGCTGATGGATGGCGCGGGGCGGCCCGTGGCGCATTGGTCTCTGCCTGCCATCGTGCGGCTCAACCCCGGCACGCGGCCCGCGCTTTATGCGCCGGACGAGGACGCCACCGAGACGCTCGAGATCGAGGACGACCTGATGATCGGCGCGATCGAGCGGGTGCGCCGCAGCCTCCTGCGCCGCCAGCCGCGCCCGGGCCGTCTGCGCAATACCGGCGTGGCCTTGGTCAGTGCCGCGCTGCTGGGGTTGGCGGTGTTCTGGCTGCCCGGCGCGCTCACCCGGCAGACATTGATGGTCGTGCCGCCCGGCAAGCGGTCCGAGATCGGGGCGACCCTTCTCGGCCATGTGCAGCGCGTCACCGGCCCGACCTGCCGGCAGGCGGCGGGCACGGCGGCGCTGGGCCGGCTGCGCGACCGGCTGATGCCGGCGGGCAGCGGCGGGCAGATCGTCGTGGTGCCGGGCCCCCTGCCCCATGTTCTGGCCTTGCCCGGACGCATCGTGGTGCTGAGTGGTGACCTGATCGCCGAAAACGATGACCCCGAAGTGATCGCCGGGCATGTGATCGCCGCCTTGGTGCAGCAAAGCACGACCGACCCGCTCGGGCCGCTGCTCGATACGGCGGGCCTGTGGACGACCTTGCGGCTGCTGGCGACCGGCGACATCCCGGCGGAGGTCTTGCAGGCCCATGCCGCGCGGCTGCTCGCCGATGCGCCGCCCGACCTGCCGGGCGACAGGCTGCTCGCCGGGTTTGCGAGCGCCGCTGTTGCCGCGACCCCCTATGCCTATTCAGTTGATATCACGGGCGAAACCGTTCTCCACCTGATCGAGGCCGACCCCATGGCCGGACAACAGCACAGCCCGGTGATGACCGATCAGGACTGGATCAGCCTGCAGGGCATCTGCGGCTGATCAGTTGCGCGTGAAGGCGTCGCCAAAGCCCGCGCCGCGCGCGGCACGCAGGGCTGCGGCCAGCGCCGCCGGATCGCCAAAGGGCCCGGCCGCCACAACCCGCATCTGCCTGCCGCCCCGCGACACCGTGGCAAAGCCGACCGGCAGGCCCAGGGCCTGCAACCGCGCGGCGGTCCGTTCGGCATTGGCGGGGTCGGCAAAGGTGCCGACCTGCACATAGCGGTGACCGCCCGGCACGGCTTGCGCCACCGGTGCGACGGGGACGACCGGGGCAGCAACTCGGGTCGAAACCCTGTCTGCGGCCACGACGGGCGCAACCACCGGGGCCTGCGCCACGGACTGCGCCACGGACTGCGCCACGGCTTGCGGCAGACCGCGTTGCGGGTTCAGCCGCCCGTCGGTCCAGACTTCGCGGTAACCCGGTGGCGGTGCGATGGGCGCCGCATACTGACCGGGCAAGAGCCCGGTCTGCGCAAAGCGCGCGGCATCGGACTGATAGCCGGCAAAGCCGCCGGCGACGATGGCCGAGGTCACGCCGGACGGCGACTGCACCTGCGGACCACAGCGCACCGGCACGCCGGTGCCGCCGGTCAGGTAACGCTGGCCGGGCGTGTCGGCCGCACCGCACAGGTCATATTGCAGCGCGGGCTGGGCCGGGGGGGCGACGGGCGCGGCGACAGGTGCGGCCGCGACGACCACCGGGGCCGCAGGGCCGCAATCGAGCGTCTCGCCTGTTGTGGCGAGGATATAGCCGGGCTGCGGGCCGGACTTGCCCGCACAGGCCTCGCTCAGGCTGATGCGCCGCGGCTCCGGCGCGGCGGCGGGCAAGACGGGTGCCGCGACGGGTGCCGCGACGGGTGCAGGGGCTGCAATCACACGCGGGGTCACCGGCGCTGCGGGCTGCAGGACCGGGGGCGTGGTGATCGTGGCCACGGTATTCATCGGCGCGCCGGTCGCGCGGGCCGGGGCCGCGGGTGCGGCAGGCACGGCCGCTGCCACTGCCGGCGGCGCGGGGACAGCCGCGGGCGCCTGCACAGGAGCCGGGGCCAGGGCAGCGGCTGGGGCGGCGGCTGGGGCGGCGGCGACTGCATCAGGGATCACCGGCAGGGGGGCCGCGGCCACGACGGTGGGCGCGAATCCGCAGAGCGGTTGGCGGTCCCGCGTCATGCGCGGCACCCAGGTCACAGCGCCCGAAATCCCGGCACGGATGAAGGCACACCCGCGGCTGTCCACATATTGCGAACCGGCGTAGGAGGCTGGCGGAAACTCTGCCGGCAGGTTGTCACCGCGCACCTGCGCCGACCCCATCTGGGCAGAACCGGCAAGCGCGACGAGCGCCGCAACAACGAGGCGTGATGTGGACATGGAATCCCCCTGGATCAGTCAACAAAGACTGCCCCAGAAAAGCCATTGTGTAAAGGGTCACACCCTATTTTGTGCCATACATCCGGTCGCCCGCATCCCCTAGCCCCGGCACGATATAGCCGTGGTCATTCAGATGACTATCGACCGCAGCCGTGACGATCGGCACATCGGGATGCGCCTCTTTCATCCGCGCGATCCCTTCGGGCGCGGCCAGCAGGCACATGAAGCGGATGTCGCGCGCGCCGGAGGCCTTGAGCAGATCCACGGCGGCGGCCGAGGAATTGCCGGTGGCGAGCATCGGATCGACGACGATGGTCACGCGGTCCTCGAGCTCGCTGGGCACCTTGTAATAATATTGCACCGGCTTGAGCGTTTCGGGGTCGCGGTAGAGCCCGACAAAACCCACCCGCGCCGCCGGGATCAGCTCGAGAATGCCGTCGAGCAGCCCGTTGCCCGCCCGCAGGATCGAGATCAGCGCGAGCTTTTTGCCCTCGATGGTCGGCGCATCCATCTCGCAGAGCGGGGTTTCGATCCGGGTGGTGGTCATCGGCAGCGCGCGCGTGACCTCATAGGCGAGCAGATGGCTGATCTCGCGCAAAAGCTGGCGAAAGGACTTGGTCGAGGTCGCCTTGTCGCGCATCAGCGTCAGCTTGTGCTGCACCAGCGGATGGGTGACGACGGTCAGATGCGATGTCATTTGGCCTCCAGCAGCTTGGCGATACGGGCCTTGGTGTCACTGTCGCAAAAGGCGGCGTCAAGGGCGGTCGTGTTGAGCGCGGCAAAATCGGCCTCGTCCCAGCCAAAGGTCCGCGCGAGCCTGTCGTATTCGGCAGTCATCGTGGTGTCAAAGAAGGGCGGGTCGTCGGTCGAGACCGTCACGCGCACACCCCTGTCGCGCAAGTCCTTGATCGGATGCGTTTTCCACGAGGCCACGGCGCCGAGGAACACGTTTGATCCGGGGCAGACCTCGAGCGTCACGCCGGCCTCGGCGATGCGCTCCACCAGCGCAGGGTCTCGTGCGGCGTTGATGCCATGGCCGATGCGTTCGGGCGCAAGGTCGCGCAGCGTGTCGGCCACCATGTCGGGCCCGCCCCATTCGCCCGCGTGGCAGGTCAGCCGCAACCCGGCCTCGCGCGCCATGTCAAAGCTCCAGGCAAAATCGCCCGGGCGCCCCACCGTCTCGGCCCCGGCCATGCCAAAACCGGTGAGAAAGCCCCCCGCCGTCTCGGCCGCGCAGCGCGCCGCCGTTTTCGCCTGATCGGGGCCGAAATGGCGGATGCAGGTGACGATACCGCGCAGGGTGATGCCCATGCTGCGCTCGGCGATGGCCGCCGCATCGGCGATGGCCGCGAGGTAATCGCGCCAGGCAGCGACATCGCCGCCGCCGCAGAAATCGGGCGACAGGAACGTCTCGGAATAGACCACGCCATGCGCGGCGCTCTGTTCCAGCACAGCGAGCGTCAGGCGGTGGAAATCCTGCGGCGTCTGCAGCGTCGTGCAGGCGGCCTCGTAAACGGTCAGGAAATGGGCAAAGTCGCGGTATCTATAACCGCCATCCTCGCGGAATATCCCGCTGATATCAATATGCTTTTCCCGCGCCAGCCCGGCGATGAAAGAGGGCGGCGCGCCGCCTTCGAGGTGCAGGTGAAGCTCGACCTTGGGCAGCGATGCGAATGTCACAGGAAACTCCGCCCCGAATGCAACCCCGAACGCAGCCCGGGCCCCTGCGCGGGCCCCTGCGTGGGCCCCTGCGCGGGCACGCCCAGATGCGCCGCGACCGAGGCCGCGATGTCAGTGAATGCCACCTGCCCCAGCGCCCGCACGCCTGCGCCATGCACCAGCACCGGCACCCGTTCGCGGGTGTGGTCGGTGCCGGGCCAGGTCGGGTCATTGCCGTGGTCGGCGGTGATGACCATCAGGTCGCCGGGGCGCAGGCGCGGCAGAAGGCGGGATAGTTCAACATCAAACCATTCCAGATGCCGGGCATAGCCCGCGACATCGCGGCGGTGGCCGTATTCGCTGTCGAACTCCACGAAATTGGCAAATGTCAGCGAGCCTTCGGCGGCGTCATCCACCAGGTCGCCCAGATGCCCCATCAGCGCCACATCGCGCCCCTTGCGCACCTCGCAGATGCCGCGCATGGAGAATATATCGCCAATCTTTCCAATAGCATAGACCCGACGCCCGGCGCCTTGCACCCAGTCGCAGAGCGTGGGCGAGGGCGGCGCGATGGCATAGTCATGCCGGTTCGCGGTGCGGGTGAACCCGGCCTCGGGCGTGCCGACAAAGGGCCGCGCGATGACCCGGCCGATGCGCATGTCGTGCAGCACCGGGGCGATGGTCTCGCACAGGTGCAACAGCCGGTCGAGGCCGAACACCTCTTCATGTGCGGCGATCTGGAACACCGAATCGGACGAGGTGTAGCAGATCGGCCAGCCGGTTTTCATGTGCCGCGCACCCTGCTCCGCCAGGATCGCCGTGCCCGAGGCATGGCAATTGCCCAGCGTGCCGCCGACGCCCGCGGTCTCGCAGACCCGCAAGAGCAGATCGTCGGGAAAGACCGGTTCGGTGACCGGGAAATAGGCCCAGTCCCAGGGCACCGGCACGCCGGCGATCTCCCAATGGCCCGAGGGCGTATCCTTGCCACGCGAGACCTCTGTCGCCGCCCCCCAGGCGCCGGCGGGCGTGGCGCCAAGCCCCGGCACGACAGCCCCGCTCGCCAGTTCCAGTGCGGCCCCCAGCCCCAGCGCGTCGAGCGTGGCGAGCCGCAGGGGTGTGCCCGCCGCCGCCTGCGCCTGCGCGATATGCGCCAGCGTATTGGCGCCACTGTCGGGCAGGTCGCCGTTGAAATAGGCGCCCGCGTCGGGCGCGCCGCCGATGCCGACCGAATCCATCACCACCAGAAAAGCGCGCGCCATCAACCGATCCTTTCGCGGATGAGCGCCAGCGGTTCCGGCGCCTCGCCCAATGTCACAGCCGCCAGGACGGCGCGCGCGGCCTGTTCGGCCGTGCCCTCATCATGGGCGTGGATCGTGGCGAGCGGCTGGCCCTTGTCCACCCATTGGCCATGGGCGACCACGTCCGACAGCCCGACGGCGGGGTCGATGCGGTCGGTCTCGACCCGCCGCCCGCCGCCCAGCGCCACCACGGCAAGGCCCAGCGCCTCGCCATCCATCGCCGCCACATGGCCCGCCTCGCGCGCCAGCACGTCGCCCAGGACGGGGGCCTGCGGCAGATGGGTGCGCCAGTCCTCGGCCATGTCGGGCGGGCCGCCCAGGGCCACGACCATATCGGCGAACCGGTCCATGGCGCGGCCTGACGACAGCGCCTCGGCGATCATCTCTTCCGCCTCGCCCTCGGCCTCGCCCGCCAGCGCCATGACCCTTCCGCCCAGCGCCACGGTCAGGTCATGCAGACGCGGCGCGGCAGCGCGGTTGCCCGCCAGCACCTCCATGCAGAGCGCGACCTCGAGCGCATTGCCGAGGCTCGAACACAGCGGCTGGTCCATGTCGGTGATGAAGGCGGCCGTGGGGCAGCCGGCGCCATTGGCGGTGCTCACCAGCGCTGTCGCCAGCGCGCGGGCGTCCTGCGCGGTCTTCATGAAGGCGCCGGAGCCGACCTTGACATCGAGCACCAGACCACCCAGCCCGGCCGCGAGCTTTTTCGACAGGATCGAGGCGGTGATGAGATCGATGCTTTCCACCGTGCCGGTCACGTCGCGGATCGCGTAGAGCCGCTTGTCGGCGGGGGCAATGGTGCCGGTGGCGCCGACGATGGCGCAGCCCACGCGGGCCGTGATCTCGCGCAGCCGCGCCTCGGAGATCTGGGCGCGCACCCCCGGGATCGCCTCCATCTTGTCGAGCGTGCCACCGGTATGGCCCAGCCCGCGGCCCGAGATCATCGGCACATAGACCCCGCAGGCCGCGAGCGCGGGGGCGAGCAGGAGCGAGACGCAATCGCCCACGCCGCCGGTCGAATGCTTGTCGAGCACCGGGCCCGGCAGATCCCACCTGAGCACATCGCCCGAGTCGCGCATGGCGAGCGTCAGCGCCACACGCCCCTCATCCCCTAGGCCCCGCAGGCAGACCGCCATCGCAAAGGCCCCAGCCTGCGCGTCCGACACCGCGCCCGAGGCGAGGCCCGTGGCAAACCAGCGCAATTCGGCCGCGTCCGGCACCTGGCCCTTGCGCAGGCGCGCGATGATGGCCCGGGCGTCCACGGCTAGTGCTCGCCCATGGTGGACTCGCCCATGTGCGATTTCTCGAAGGCGCCGGGGAGAAGCTCGGCCAGCGTCATGGTCCGGCTGGCGCCCACGAGATTGGCCATGGTGACGGGCACATCGGCCGCACCGAACTCGGCCAGCTTTTGCCGGCAACCGCCGCAGGGGCTGACCGGGACGGTCGCATCGGCGACCACGGCGACCTCGGCGATCACCGTATCGCCGCCCAGGATCATCGCCGCGATGGCACCGGCCTCGGCACAGGTGCCTTCGGGATAGGCGGCATTCTCGACATTGACGCCCTGATAGACGCGGCCCGAGGCGGCGCGGATCGCGGCGCCGACCTTGAACTGCGAATAGGGGGCATAGGCATGGTCACGGGCGGCAAGCGCCTGTTGCATCAGCGGGGAGGTCGTGGTCATCGGGGAACCTTTCACTTTTGGCACACTGTCTTTGGCTTGGCGGATATTTGCAAGCGTCGCAGGGGGCGCTGCCCCCGCGCCTGCGGCGCCCCCCCGGGATATTTGGGGCCAAAAGATGTCAGCAGGGCGTGGTCGTGAAATCGCCGGGAAGCGCCACTTCGAGCAGTTCAAGATCATCCGAGGGCGCGGCGAGGCAGGTTGCCATGCCGGGCGGTATGACGAAGGCGTCGCCGGGGGTGAGCGGCATGTCGGGCTGACCTTCGCCCAGCAGCCGCACGGCACCTGACATGACGAAACCGAACATGATATCGGCATCATGTGCGGTCATTCCGGGCAAACCTTGTCCTTTTCGAACAACGCGCACGGTAGCGGTGTTGTCGGTGTTGGCCGCGATAGTGGTGTCGCGGGCGATGTAGCCGGACAGCCGGTGGGGCATCCAGGGCGCGCCCTCGGCGCGATTGTGCACAAAGCGCTGACCCTGCCAGCGGCGGTCGGGGCGCAGATGCGGGGTCGGCAGGGTCATTGCATGGTCGATCTCGGTCACATGGTCGGCGGGCACGCCGATCTCGATCACCTCGATCCCGTCGCTGGCCTGCAGCACGCGGTGCCGGATCTCGGGCGGCTGGATGAAACAGTCGCCGGGAGACAGACGCAGGGGGCCGCCCTGATCCTCGTAGACGACGTCAACCCAGCCTCTGAGGCAGAAGATGAGCTGGAAGCCGACCTTGTGGAAATGCACCATGTCGGGGACCGGCCCGCCGTCGGGGATGCGGATATGGCTTGCGATCATCGCGCCGCCCAGGCGAGAGGGCACGAGATCGCGGTAATGCATGCCCGCACGGCCGATCACCCAGGGCGCGCCGTCGGCGAGGCGTCGCACGACAAAGGCGTGGGCGGTCGGTGGCACCACCACAGGCGGGTTGAGCGCCGCAACCTCGATCCGCGTGCCGCCGGGCGCAACAAGGTGCTGTTTTCCGCCGGCAAAGGCAGGATCGTCGGTGCGAAGGCACAGCGTGCCGGGCGTCTCCGGCAAGCCGGCCATCAGCCGCACGCGCAGCCCGTGGCCCGAGAGGACCGCCACGGCCGGGTTGTCGGCGGGATGGATCTGGTCGAGCCGCATCCCGAGCACCTGACCAAAAAAGGCAAGGTCGGCCCGCAGGTCGGTGGTGGAAAGGCGGGCCTCGGCGAGGATCGGGCTGGTCATCCCGCGACCCTGTCGCCGCCCATGGGGATTTGCAAGAGCCCCGCATTCGTGATTAATCGCAGGCGGGGGCGCGCCGCGCGGGCCCGCCGAATTGTTTAATGCTGAACTATCTGCCGGAGGGGATTTCATGACCGAGACATCGCGTGACGAGGATCACGACAGCCTGCGGCGGGCGGCGCTCGATTATCACCGCTTTCCCAAGCCCGGCAAGCTCGAGATCCGCGCGACCAAGCCTCTGGCCAACGGCCGCGACCTCAGCCGCGCCTATTCGCCCGGCGTGGCCGAGGCCTGTCTCGAGATCAAGGCCAGCCCGGACACCGCGCGCGACTATACCGCGCGCGGCAATCTGGTGGCGGTCGTCACCAATGGCACGGCGGTGCTCGGGCTGGGCAATATCGGCGCGCTGGCGTCCAAGCCGGTGATGGAAGGCAAGGCGGTGCTCTTCAAGAAATTCGCCAATATCGACTGTTTCGACATCGAGTTGAACGAGCCCGACCCGCATAAACTCGCCGATATCGTCTGCGCGCTGGAGCCCACCTTCGGCGCGATCAACCTCGAGGACATCAAGGCGCCCGACTGTTTCATCGTCGAGGAGCTGTGCCGCGCGCGCATGAAAATCCCGGTCTTTCACGACGATCAGCACGGCACGGCCATCGTCGTGGGCGCGGCGGCGACCAATGCGCTGCGCGTGGCGGGCAAGGCGTTTTCCGACATCAGGATCGTGTCGACCGGGGGCGGGGCGGCGGGGATCGCCTGCCTGAACATGCTGCTGCAACTGGGCGTGCGGCGCGAGAACGTGTGGCTCTGCGACCTCGCCGGGCTGGTCTACAACGGCCGCACTCAGGACATGACCCCGCAAAAGGCCGCCTATGCGCAGGGCACCACGCCCGCGACGCTGGCAGATGTGATCGCGGGGGCGGACATGTTCCTGGGTCTGTCCGGGCCGGGCGTGCTGACGCCCGACATGGTGGCCAGGATGGCGCCACGTCCGATCATCTTTGCGCTGGCCAACCCCTCGCCCGAGATCGACCCGACAGCCGCGCGCGCCGTGGCCCCTGATGCGATCATCGCCACGGGCCGGTCGGATTATCCCAATCAGGTCAACAACGTGCTCTGCTTCCCCTTCATCTTCCGGGGGGCGCTGGATGTCGGGGCGACCGAAATCAACGAGGCGATGAAGATCGCCTGCATCGAGGGCATCGCAGAACTCGCCCGCGCCACCACCAGCGCCGAGGCCGCCGCCGCCTATCGGGGCGAGCGGATGACCTTTGGCCCTGACTATCTGATCCCCAAACCGTTCGACCCGCGCCTGATCGGCGTCGTGGCCAGCGCCGTGGCGCGCGCGGCGATGGAGACCGGGGTCGCCACCCGCCCCATCGCCGACCTCAAGGCCTATCGCGAGCGGCTCGACGGGTCGGTGTTCCGTTCCGCCTTCATCATGCGCCGGGTGTTCGAGGCGGCGCGCACCGCCAACCGCCGCATCGTGCTGGCCGAAGGCGAGGACGAGCGCGTGCTGCGCGCGGCGCAGGCGATGATGGAGGAGACGACAGACATCCCGATCCTGATCGGGCGGCCCGAGGTGATCGAGGCGCGCTGCGAACGCGCGGGGCTCAAGATCCGGCCCAATGTCGATTTCCGGCTGGTGAACCCCGAAAACGACCACCGCTACCGCGACTATTGGGGCAGCTATCACGACCTGATGGCGCGGCGCGGCGTGACGCCGGACCTCGCCAAGGCGATCATGCGTACCAATACCACAGCCATCGCCGCCGTCATGGTCCAGCGCGGCGAGGCCGACAGCATGATCTGTGGCACCTTCGGGCAGTTCCTGTGGCATCTCAACTATGTGACACAGGTGCTGGGCGACGCGGTGCACCACCCGATCGGCGCGCTTTCGCTGATGATTCTCGAGGATGGGCCGCTGTTCGTGGCCGACACCCAGGTCCATCCCGAACCCTCGCCGGAACAGATCGCGGAAACGGTGATCGCCTGCGCGCGCCATGTCCGCCGCTTTGGGCTCGAGCCCAAGATCGCACTGTGTTCGCATTCGCAATTCGGCAACCTCGACTGCGACACCGGCCGGCGGATGCGCGGCGCCCTTGCACTCCTCGACAGCGCGCCGCGCGATTTCGCCTATGAGGGCGAAATGCATATCGACGCGGCCCTGGACCCCGACCTGCGCGACCGCATCTTTCCCGGATCGCGGATCGTGGGCGCGGCCAACGCACTGGTCTTTGCCAATACCGACGCCGCCTCGGGCGTGCGCAACATTCTCAAGATGCGCGCCGGCGGGCTCGAGGTCGGGCCGATCCTGATGGGGATGGGCAACCGCGCCAATATCGTCACCCCCTCGATCACCCCGCGCGGCCTGCTCAACATCTCGGCCCTCGCAGGAACCCCTGTCGCGCTCTACGGATAGGCCTGATCCGGCAGAGCGCCTGCGGCGCACGCCTCCTGTCTCGCCCCCGCCCCTGCGGGCGGGGCCTCGGGCCGCCCGGCATCAGCCGCGCGCCCTGCCCCCATCTTTTGGCCATAAATATCCCGGGGGTGTGGGGGCTGGCCCCCACTGCGCCCTATCCATCCGCGATTGCGCCCCGATGTCAGCGCTAAACGTGACAAGATGTCGCTTTCGCGGCAGGATCGCGCACCGTAAGACCACGGCGGGAGGAGCTGAATACCATGGGATACCGCGAGATCTACGACGGCTGGAAGGCCGACCCCGAAGGCTTCTGGATGCAGGCCGCGCAGGCCATCGACTGGGACGTGGCACCATCGCGCGCGCTCGACGCCGACCGCGCGCCGCTCTATGAATGGTTCAGCGACGGCATGGTCAACACCTGCTGGAACGCCGTTGACCGCCATGTCGCGGCCGGACATGGCGACCGCATCGCCATCATCCATGACAGCCCCGTCACCGGCACCGTCCGCCATATCAGCTACGGCGAATTGCAGACCCGCGTGGCCAGTCTCGCCGGCGCGCTGCGCGCCCGCGGCATCGGCAAGGGCGACCGCGTCATCATCTACATGCCGATGGTGCCCGAGGCGCTCGAGGCGATGCTCGCCTGCGCGCGGATCGGGGCGATCCATTCGGTCGTCTTTGGCGGTTTCGCGGCGCATGAACTGGCCGTGCGGATCGATGACGCCACCCCCAAGGCGGTTATCGCGGCCTCCTGCGGGGTCGAACCGGGGCGCGTGGTGCATTACAAGCCGCTCGTCGATGCCGCCATCGCGCAGGCGCGCCACAAGCCCGATTTCTGCGTGATCTTCCAGCGCGAACAGGAGGTCGCCACGCTGATCCCCGGGCGCGATCTCGACTGGCACGCGTTCCAGTATGGCGTCACCCCGGCCGACTGTGTCCCGGTCGAGGGCAACCATCCGGCCTATATCCTCTACACGTCCGGCACCACCGGCGCGCCCAAGGGCGTGGTGCGGCCCACGGGCGGGCACCTCGTCGCGCTCGACTGGACGATGCAGGCGATCTACAACGTGCAACCCGGTGAGGTGTTCTGGGCCGCCTCCGACGTGGGCTGGGTCGTGGGGCACAGCTATATCTGCTATGCCCCGCTCATCCACGGCAACACCACCGTGGTGTTCGAGGGCAAGCCGGTCGGCACCCCCGATGCCGGCACCTTCTGGCGGGTGATTGCAGAGCACGATGTGCGCTCCTTCTTTACCGCCCCGACCGCGCTGCGCGCGATCAAGCGCGAGGATCCCGATGGCCTGCTGATGGCCGATTACGACCTGAGCCACCTGCGCGCGCTCTATCTCGCGGGCGAACGCGCCGACCCCGACACGATCCTGTGGGCGCAAAAGGCGCTGAACATCCCGGTGATCGACCATTGGTGGCAGACCGAGACCGGCTATACCATCGCGGGCAACCCGCTGGGGATCGAGGCGCTGCCGGTCAAGATCGGCTCGCCCACCGTGCCGATGCCGGGCTATGACGTGCGCATTCTGGGCGAGGACGGCCACGAGGTGCCGGCAGGCACGCTGGGCGCGATCACGGTCAAGCTGCCGCTGCCGCCGGGCACGCTGCCGACGCTGTGGAATGCCGAGGAGCGCTTTGTCAAATCCTACCTCACCACCTTTCCGGGCTATTACGAGACCGGGGATGCGGGGATGTGCGACGCGGACGGCTATCTCTACATCATGGCGCGCACCGATGACGTGATCAACGTGGCGGGCCACCGGCTGTCCACCGGCGCCATCGAAGAGGTGCTGGCCGGCCACCCCGATGTCGCGGAATGCGCGGTGATCGGCGTGGCGGACGCGCTCAAGGGGCAGTTGCCGCTGGGCTTTCTCTGCCTCAACCGGGGCTGCACCCGCTCTGCCGCCGAGATCGTGAAGGAAGAGGTGGCGCGCGTGCGCGACCAGATCGGCCCGGTCGCGGCGTTCAAGCTCGCCTGCGTGGTCGAGAGGCTGCCCAAGACGCGGTCAGGCAAGATCCTGCGCGCGACGATGGGCAAGATCGCCGACGGTCAGGACTTCAAGATGCCCGCGACCATCGACGATCCCGCCATCCTCGACGAGATCCGCGCCGCGCTGCAGCCACTGGGCTACGCGCGCGGCTGACGGCTCACCAGCCGTATTGCAGCGTCAGGCCCACATCGCCGGGCCTGTCCTGCGTGACCGCGGCCTGCGCCCCGCGCCCGCCCTGGATGATCGCCCAGGCGGTGCCGGGGGCCGTCTGCGTGAGCGTGGCGCGGTGGCCGCGCCCGCGCTGGCGGATCAGGCCGACCTGCCCGCCCCCCGATTGCAGCAGCGCCGCGGCATTGCCCTGCCCGCCCTGCACCACGCCGCTCCCCCCCTCGCGCAGCGCATAGAGCATGAGCGCCAGCCGCAGCGCCTCGGTCTCGGCCGCGCTGCGCGGCACCAGCGTGATGCTCACCCCCTGCGCCGCTGCGGGCAATGCTGGCAGCAGCAAGGCCAGAGTCGTCGCAAGGGCCATTCCCATAACCCGTTTCATGGCAGCATCCTTTCCCTGGTCTACTGGCGCAGCACCGGGCAGGTGACATCGCGCCCGCCCACCTGCACCGTCAGACCGGCGTCGAGCCCGGCCACCCCGCCCGACAGCATCGCCTGGCCCAGCGTCAGCGTCTCGCCCGCCCGCGCGCTGAAATCGCCGCCCTGGTCGAGCACCAGCCCCGCCCCGCGCCGCAGCCGCAGCGCATAGCGCCCCGCCGTCGCTGCGGGCGCCCGCAACTCCGCCCGCGCGCTGAGGCCGCCGCGCGTCTCGATCAGCCGCAGTGCGCAGGTGAGGCTGGCCGCTGGCGGCTCTGGCCCGCGCAGGGCGGCGGTGGTGCGCGTGCTCGCATCGGCCAGCGCGCAGGCCGCGAGCGCCAGTGCGCCCAGGCCCAGGAGCATCGGTGATTGGATCGTCATTGTCGCATCTCCCGTTTCCAAGGGCGGGGCCGGCACCGCCGACCCCGCGCCGCCCGCAGGTCAGTCCTGCACGATCACCGCGACATTGCCGCGCCCGGACTGCCGGGTGACGACGCGGCCACCCTGGCCGCCCTGGATGATGGCGAGCGCGTTGCAGCCTCCCGCCTGGGTCGCCTCGGCCGTGTTGTAGGCGCCGAACTGCGCCACACCGAGGATATTGCAGCGGCCGGTCTGGTCGGTCGTCACCTGGTTGCGAAAGCCGGTCTGGCCCAGCACCGTGCGGTTGCGCGCGCCGTCCTGCGTGGCGATGGCGTTGTTCTGCCAGCCGTCCTGCGTGACGCTCAGCCGGTTGCGGCTGCCGTATTGCGCCACGCCCAGCGCATTGTCGCGCCCCCATTGGTCGAATGTGACGCGGTTGCCATCCGCCATCAGCGGCGCGGCGGTGCCCAGCGCCATGAGCGCGGTGAGCGTGATCGTCCTTGCGAAACCCGTGAATGTCATCGTGAACTCCTCTGCCGGGGCCCATTGCCCAGCGGTTGCTGTTACCCACCGGCCCAAGGCAGCCATCAGGGCAAGGCCGGTGCAGCCATCGGGGCATGGGCGGGCAAAACAGCCAATATCGCCGCACCGCTATCGGCTAGCGTGGGGCTGCCATCGGCTGACGCGGGGTGGTCAGCTTGTCGGCGGCGAGGTCACAAAGGCGGTCAGGGTGATATCCTGCCCGAGGATCCCCGTGGCAAAGGTCAGCCGCGGCACCCGCAGGCCGGGACGCACCTCGCCTTGGCCCAGCAGACCGACCTCATGCGTGGCGATCATGGCGCCGTCGGGGTCCGCGACCATCTGCCTGGCCTGTGTCACAGATCCGGGATAGGCCTGCATCGCGGGGACCACATCCTCTACCGCGAGGGGCACCTGCGGGTCGAGCGACCAGAACTGGATCAGGCAGTCGAGCAGGACGGTCGCGTCAGTGTCGATCGTCGTGCCCAGCCGCAGCGCGTTGGGAAGCCGGCCGCCCAGATCGGAACGCGGCCCGGCGAGCACGCGCAGCACATTGGCGCGGCCCATCTGGGTGCAGATCACCAGCATATGATCCCGACCATCGGTGTCATCCTCGGGCGTTCTGGCCTCGAAGTAGAAATAGGCCGGGTCGGCGAGGTCAGCCGGCAGGTCGGCGGCGGTGGTGCGGAAATTGGCCACCAGACGCGGGTCGATGTCGTGCAGCGCGGCCAGGAGCGTATCGCTGTCCTGCCCCGCCAGCAGCGACAGTGCAAACAGCTTGTCGGGGGAAATATCACGCGCCGGCTGCGCTGCGACAGCGCTGCCCAGCACCATCGCCAGCAGAGCCTCCCAAAGCCGTCTCACGCAAACTGCTCCTGGATGAGCCGCTCTTCGAGCCCGTGACCGGGGTCAAAGAGGATGCGGTGGGTGATCGCGGGTTCGGACCGGATTTCGACGCTCTTCACATCGCGCACCGATGTGCCGTCGGCATCCGACATCACCGGGCGACGGTCGGGGTCGATCACTTCGAAGCGCACCACAGCCGATTTGGGCAAGAGCGCGCCACGCCAGCGCCGGGGACGAAAGGCCGCGACAGCCGTCAGCGCCAGCACATCCGACCCGATGGGCAGAATCGGCCCATGCGCGGAATAGTTGTAGGCGGTGGACCCCGCGGGCGTGGCCACCAGCGCGCCGTCGCAGACAAGCTCTTCCATCCTGAGCTTGCCATCCACCAGAATGCGCAGCTTGGCCGCCTGCGGCCCGGCGCGCAGCAGGCTCACCTCGTTGATGGCCAGCGCGTGATGCGCGACCCCGTCCACCGTGATGGCCGTGCTGGACAGCGGATTGATCGCCGCCTCCTCGGCACTGGCAAGACGATCGGGCAGGTCGTCAGGGTGGTATTCGTTCATCAGAAAGCCGACCGTGCCCCGGTTCATGCCATAGACCGGCACGCCATGGGCCTGCGTCGCGTGCAGGGTCTGCAACATGAACCCGTCGCCGCCCAGCGCCACGATCACCTCCGCCTGTTCTGGCGACACATCGCCGTAACGGGCAGACAGCGCCTGGCGCGCCTCTTGCGCGATGGGCGCGGCGCTGGCCAGAAAGGCGATCCTGGGCGATGTCATGGCAGCCCTCCCGGCCGTTGCGCGCCAGTGTTGGCCCGCGCCGGGGCGAAAGGCAAGCATGGGGGGGGCGGCAACTGGGCGCAGCTTTCGCAATATGGGTTTTCCGGCGCACGACTTGGGCCTATGTAACGCGCCAATGACCCGCCCCAGAGCAAGGACGCTGCCCATGAACGCCCCCACCCGCGACGATGGATTCTTTACCGAGAAACTGGCCACCCGCGACCCCGCGCTTTTCGCCGCCATGACATCCGAGCTTGGCCGCCAGCGCCACGAGATCGAGCTGATCGCGAGCGAGAACATCGTCTCGGCCGCGGTGATGGAGGCGCAGGGCGGCGTCATGACCAACAAATACGCCGAAGGCTATCCGGGCCGTCGCTATTACGGCGGCTGCCAGTTCGTCGATGTGGCCGAAAACCTCGCCATCGAACGGGCCTGCGCGCTGTTCGGCTGCGCCTATGCCAACGTCCAGCCCAATTCGGGCAGCCAGGCCAATCAGGGCGTGTTCCAGGCGCTGCTGGCGCCGGGCGACACGATCCTGGGCATGTCGCTCGACGCGGGCGGACACCTGACGCATGGGGCCAGGCCCAACCAGTCGGGCAAATGGTTCAATGCGGTGCAATATGGCGTGCGCGCGCAGGACAGCCTGATCGACTATGACCAGATCGCTGCATTGGCCACCGAGCATCAGCCGAAAATGCTGATCGCCGGCGGCTCGGCCATTCCGCGCATCATCGACTTTGCCCGGATGCGCGAGATCGCCGACAGCGTGGGCGCGCTCTTGCTCGTCGATATGGCGCATTTCGCGGGGCTGGTGGCGGCGGGCCTCTACCCCTCGCCTTTCCCGCATGCGCATGTGGCCACGACCACGACGCACAAGACCCTGCGCGGCCCGCGCGGCGGGATGATCCTGACCAATGACGAGGCAATCGCGAAAAAGGTCAACTCGGCGATTTTCCCCGGCATTCAGGGCGGCCCGCTGATGCATGTGATCGCGGCCAAGGCGGTGGCCTTTGGCGAGGCGCTGCAACCGGGCTTCAAGGACTACCAGCGCCAGGTCATCGCCAATGCGCAGGCGCTGGCGGATGAGTTGATGAAAGGCGGGCTCGACATCGTCACCGGCGGCACCGACACGCACCTGATGCTGGTCGATCTGCGGCCCAAGGGGGTCAAGGGCAACGCGACCGAACAGGCGCTGGGGCGCGCGCATATCACCTGCAACAAGAACGGCATCCCCTTTGACCCCGAAAAGCCGACCGTCACCTCGGGCATCCGGCTTGGGTCGCCCGCCGGCACCACGCGCGGCTTTGGAGAGGCAGAGTTCCGCCAGATCGGCCGCTGGATCGTCGAGGTGACCGACGGCCTGGCCGCCAGCGACGGGGCGGGCGATCCGGAGGTCGAGGCGCGGGTGCGCGCGGGGGTCGAGGCGCTGTGCGACCGCTTTCCGATCTATCAGGGGCTCTGAGACGGGTGGCGCGGGGCTGTCAGACGATCCCGCGCCAGACCAGCACGGCCACGACGGCGATGCCCACCACCAGAACGTAAAAGGCGTTGAGCGCGAGCAGGTTCAGGAGCCTGTCGCGCCGGCGCCGTTGCCGATCGACGCCCTGCAAATAGGCCACTACACGGGCCTGGGCGCTATCCACCTTGGCCATGTCGATCATCCGGGCGAGCTTGGGGTTCTGCGCCAGCCCCGCCGCCTGCACAAGATACTGCGCCTCACGCCGCACGGCCGACGGCAAGAGCCGCCTGGCCCGGCGCAACTGCACGTCGAGCGACCGCCCCCGCACATGGAGTTGCGATTCAAGCAGGCCGCTGATTTCGGCCAGTCTGGCGTTGATGTCATCCCCGTTCATGGCGCCGTCTCTACGCCGCCGCTGCGCGCGCCTCAATCGCTCTGGCGCAGGGGGCCTGCGGCGCGCTAGACCGTGGTGCATGTTGAACACGATCCTGCATGGCACACCCACCGCCCGCCCGCCCCTCTTGATCGCGCATGGCCTGTTCGGGTCGGCGCGCAACTGGGGGGTGATCGCCAAACGCCTGTCCGACAACAGGCAGGTGATCGCCGCCGACATGCGCAACCATGGCGGCAGTTTCTGGTCGGATGTGCATGACTACCCCGCGATGGCGGGTGATCTGGGCGAACTTGTCGAGGGGCAGGCCGATCTGCTGGGGCATTCGATGGGGGGCAAGGCCGCGATGATGCTGGCGCTCACGCAGCCGGACAAGGTGCGCCGCCTTGTCGTGGCCGACATCGCGCCGGTGGCCTACGGGCACAGCCAGCAACCGCAGGTCGATGCGATGCGGCGCGTGGACCTCGCGCGCGTCACGACCCGCGCGCAGGCGGCAGAGATGATGCAGGCCAGCACCCCTGAGATCGCGGCATTCCTCTTGCAAAGCCTTGACATGACAGAGAAACGCTGGCGCGTGAACCTCGACGTGCTCGAACGCGCGATGCCTGCGGTGGTGGGCTGGCCCACCGTCACCGGGCGGTTTGACGGGCCGGTGCTGTTCCTGTCGGGAGCCAATTCGGACTATGTGCTGCCCGCATATCGCGACACCATCCGCGCCTCTTTCCCCGCCGCGCGTTTCGCGCGCATCCCCGGCACCGGCCACTGGCTGCACGCCGAGAAACCGCGCGAATTCGAGGCGGCGGTGCGGGCGTTTCTGGAGGCGTGATGCCAGGCAATGTGCTGGCGCACAGGCGGGGCACAGGCGGGGGACAGGCGGGGCAGAGGCGGGGCAGAGGCGGGGCAGACCTGAAGCGGGATCAAGTCCCACGCCGCCCTCAGGGCAACACAGCCAGCGTCTGCGACGACACCAGCGCCGCCAGCACCAGGAGGCCCAGCAGCAGGACATAGGCATAGGGCAGCGTGCGCATCGGGGTCTCCATCATCCGGTCTGATGGTAATACGCGGCCACCGGCCTATTCCGTTGCATCCGCGCCGATCATCGCACGGGCGACCAGCCAGGCCACCGGCACTGCCGCGACGGCCCCCAGGGCCGCTGCGACGACAATCGGGAGCAGCGTGTCATAGCCGCTGACAAGCGCCACGATCACGCAACTGCCCGCGAGCGTGGTGGCGATGATGGAATAGAGGACCGAGGCAAGGCGTAGCATGCACGTCTCCTGTCTGACTGACAGGAGCATTGTGCCGCACCCTGCGCCACGCCGCCTTGAGCGATGTCAAACAGCCGCCGCCCGCGCGCGCGTCAGCTATCCATCTTGAGCGCCGAGATGAACGCCTCTTGCGGGATCTCGACCTTGCCGAACTGGCGCATCTTCTTCTTGCCGGCCTTCTGCTTGTCCAGCAGCTTGCGCTTGCGGGTGGCGTCGCCGCCATAACACTTGGCCGTCACATCCTTGCGCAGCGCGCTCAGCGTTTCGCGGGCGATCACCTTGCTGCCGATGGCGGCCTGGATCGGGATCTTGAACATATGGCGCGGGATCAGATCCTTGAGCTTTTCCACCATCGCGCGGCCGCGCATCTCGGCCCGGTCGCGGTGCACCATCATCGACAGGGCATCGACGGGTTCGTCATTCACCAGCACCGACATCTTGACCAGATTGTCCTCCTGATACCCCGTCATCGCATAGTCAAAGGACGCATAGCCCTTGGTCACCGATTTCAGCCGGTCGTAGAAGTCGAACACCACCTCGTTGAGCGGCAGGTCATAAACCGCCATCGCCCGCTGCCCCGCATAGGTGAGGTCAAGCTGCACGCCGCGGCGATCCTGGCAGAGCTTGAGCACATCGCCGAGGTATTCGTCAGGCACCAGGATCGTGGCCTTGATCCGCGGTTCCTCCACGTGATCGACCAGCGTCAGGTCGGGCATGTCGGCGGGGTTGTGCAGATCGCGGACGGTGCCGTCCTTCATGAAGAGGTGATAGACCACCGAGGGCGCGGTGGTGATGAGGTCGATGTCATATTCGCGTTCGAGCCGGTCGCGAATCACCTCGAGGTGCAGGAGGCCGAGGAACCCGCAGCGAAAGCCAAAGCCCAGCGCCGCCGATGTCTCCATCTCGGAGCTGAAGCTCGCGTCGTTCAGCGCCAGCTTGTCGATCGCCTCGCGCAGGTCCTCGAACTGGTTGGCATCCACCGGAAACAGCCCGCAGAACACCACCGGCTGCGCGGGCTTGAACCCCGGCAGCGCCACCGCACAGCCCTTTTTCTCATGCGTAATGGTGTCGCCCACCCGGGTGTCGCGCACCTGCTTGATCGAGGCGGTGAACACGCCGATCTCGCCCGGCCCAAGCTCGGGGATCGGCACCATCTGCGGCTTGAGCACGGCGAGCGTGTCGATGCCATAGAGCGCATCGGTCTGCATCATGCGGATGCGGTCGCCCTTGCGCACCACCCCGTCCATCACGCGGATCATGACGACCACGCCCAGATAGGCGTCATACCAGCTATCGACCAGCATCGCCTTGAGCGGCGCGTCGCGGTCGCCCCTGGGCGCGGGCAGGCGGTGCACGATGGCCTCGAGCGTGGCGCGGATACCCTCGCCGGTCTTGGCTGACACCCGCAGCGCCTGGCTCGCGTCGATGCCGATCACATCCTCGATCTGCGCGGCGATCCGGTCGCATTCCGACGCCGGCAGGTCGATCTTGTTGAGCACCGGCACGATCTCGTGATCGGCGTCGAGCGCGTGATAGACATTGGCGAGCGTCTGCGCCTCGACCCCCTGCGTGCTGTCCACGACCAGAAGCGAGCCTTCGACCGCGCGCATGGACCGCGACACCTCATAGGCAAAGTCCACATGCCCCGGCGTGTCGATCAGGTTGAGCACATAGGCCTCGCCATTGTCGGCGACATAGTCGATGCGCACCGTGTTGGCCTTGATCGTGATCCCGCGCTCGCGCTCGATATCCATGCTGTCGAGCATCTGCTCCTTCATGTCACGATCCTTGACCGTCCCCGTCTCCTGGATGAGGCGGTCGGCAAGGGTCGATTTGCCGTGGTCGATATGGGCCACGATGGAAAAGTTGCGGATATGGTCGAGGTCGGTCATGACGATGCTGGCCCGGTCAATTGCAACGCTGTCAATGCAGGCTGCGCCCTTGTTTTGCAAGGGGGCGCGGGCCGGATGCCCACATCATCCGCATTTGGAATAGCCGCAGGAGGCACAGGTCATGCAGCCCTCGACCATGCGCAGATCATAGCTGCCGCAAGAGGTGCAGGCGCGGCCCCGCTTGGCGCCGATGGCCACGACATCGGCCATGCCATCAGCCTTGGGGTCGGCCTTGGGATCGGACTTGAGCCCCAGCCCCTCGCCCTCCATGAAGCCGATGGCGACGAGATGCTTTTCAATCACCCCGCCGATGGCGGCCAGGATCGAGGGGACGTATTTGCCCCCCATCCAGGCGCCGCCGCGCGGGTCGAACACGGCCTTGAGCTCTTCGACCACAAAGGACACATCGCCGCCGCGCCGGAACACCGCCGAGATCATCCGCGTGAGCGCGACGGTCCAGGCAAAATGCTCCATGTTCTTGGAGTTGATGAACACCTCGAACGGCCGCCTGTGCCCCGCCACCACCAGATCGTTGACGGTGATGTAGATCGCATGTTCGCTGTCGGGCCACTTGAGCTTGTAGGTCGCGCCCTCCAGTTCCGTCGGCCGGTCAAGCGGTTCGGACATGTAGATGACCTCGGCCCCCTCGCCCATCTGCGCGGGTTGCTCTGACGGGGTCTTGTCCGTGCTCTCGGACACGCTCAGCACCGACCCCGTGACCGCATTGGGCCGGTAGGTGGTGCAGCCTTTGCAGCCCTGGTCCCAGGCGGCCATATAGACCTCCTTGAAATCGTCAAAGCTGATGTCCTCGGGGCAGTTGATCGTCTTGGAGATCGAACTGTCCACCCATTTCTGCGCCGCCGCCTGCATCCGCACATGATCGAGCGGGGCGAGCGTCTGGGCATTGACGAAATAGTCGGGCAGCGGCGTATCGCCGAACCGGTCGCGCCACAATTGCACGGCGTAATCGACGACCTCCTCCTCGCTGCGCGAGCCGTCCTTTTGCAGCACCTTGCGGGTATAGGCATAGGCAAAGACCGGCTCGATCCCGCTCGACACATTGCCGGCATAAAGGCTGATCGTGCCGGTGGGCGCGATCGAGGTCAGCAGCGCATTGCGGATGCCGTGCTGCGCGATGGCGTCGCGCACATCCGCGTCCATCCCCTGCATGGTGCCGCTCGCCAGATACTTCTGTGCGTCAAACAGCGGGAACGCCCCCTTTTCGCGCGCCAGATCGACCGAGGCGAGGTAGGCGGCGCGCGCGATGCGGCGCATCCAGGCTTCGGTCAGCGCCACGGCCGCGTCCGACCCATAGCGGCTGCCCACCATCAAGAGCGCATCGGCAAGCCCGGTAACCCCCAGCCCGATGCGCCGCTTGGCGCGGGCCTCGGCCTGCTGCTGGGGCAGCGGGAAATTGCTGGCGTCCACCACATTGTCCATCATCCGCACCGCGACGGCCACAAGGTCGTCCAGCGCCGCGAGGTCGAGCGCGGCCTGCGGGCCGAACGGGTCGGCAACCAGCCGCGACAGGTTGATCGAGCCGAGGAGACAGGCGCCATAGGGCGGCAATGGCTGCTCGCCACAGGGGTTGGTGGCGGCGATGGTCTCGGCATAGGCCAGATTGTTGGCCGCGTTGATCCGGTCGATGAAGATCACGCCCGGCTCTGCCACCTCGAAGGTCGAGCGCATGATGCTGTTCCACAGATCGCGCGCCCGCAACGTGCGATAGACGCGCCCGCCAAAGACCAGATCCCAGGGGCCATCGGCCTTGACCGCGGCCATGAAGGGGTCGGTGACCAGCACCGACATGTTGAACATGCGCAGGCGCACAGGGTCGGATTTCGCGGTGATGAAGGCCTCGATATCGGGGTGGTCACAGCGCATCGTCGCCATCATCGCGCCGCGCCGCGACCCCGCCGACATGATCGTGCGGCACATCGCATCCCAGACATCCATGAACGACAGGGGCCCCGAGGCATCCGCCGCCACGCCATGCACCGCCGCCCCGCGCGGCCGGATGGTCGAGAAATCATAGCCGATCCCGCCGCCCTGCTGCATCGTCAGCGCAGCCTCTTTGAGCGCGTCAAAGATGCCGCCCATGCTGTCGGGCACGGTGCCCATCACGAAACAGTTGAACAGCGTCACCTGCCGCGCGGTGCCGGCGCCCGCGGTGATGCGGCCCGCAGGCAGAAAGCGGAAATCCTCAAGCGCAGCATAGAACCGCTCCTCCCAGACGGCGGGCTCGGCCTCGACCACCGCCAGCGCGCGCGCGATTCGCCGCCAGCTGTCCTCGACCGATGCGTCGAGGGCCGTGCCATCCGCCGCCTTGAAACGGTATTTCATGTCCCAGATCTGTTCGGCAATCGGCGCAGCAAATCGGGTCATGGAGGCGGTCCTTGCAAAGGCTGGGGATGGGAGTGGAGGAGGCCAAGGATAGGGTGATGCCCCCTGCCCGTCAACAACATCTGCCACAACTCCCCCCCGCCGTCACCTTGCCTCTGCCCGCCGCAACACTATGCTGACCGCCTGACTGCGAGGCGCACATGACCAAGACGACCCACCTGATCAAACTGTCTGTCGGCACCGAGGACATCGCGGACCTTGACGCCTGGTACCGCGACCCGCGCAGCCAGGGGCCGGACGGCCTGCCCCGCCACGTCACCCGCATGTGGCCCAAACGCGAGGCGGAACTGCTCAACGGCGGGTCGATCTACTGGATCATCAAGGGCGTGCTCTGCTGTCGCCAGCGCGTGGTGCGGCTGGACGAGGTGCAAGGCAGCGACGGCATCGCGCGCTGCGCCATCGTGCTCGACCCGACCCTGCACCGCACCGCCCCGGTGCAGCGCAGCCCCTTCCAGGGTTGGCGCTATCTCTCCCCCGCCGATGCCCCGCCCGACCTCGCCCGCGCCCGGTCGGGCGATGACGACCTGCCCCCCGCACTCTCCGCGGCCCTCGCCGATATCGGACTGCTCTGACCCCCCGGACCGGCACCAGCGTCACCTGCGGACGCTCCGCGGGGAGTATTTCTGGCACAAAGAAGCCAAAGGCGCGCGCATCCCATCTTTTGGCCACAAATATCCCGGGGGTGCGGGGGCAGCGCCCCCGCGGCGCCGTCAGATACCGAGCCGCGCCTCGATCTCGTGGCGCAATGCGCGGTCGGCCTGGGTCCATTCGGCGGCACGCGAGCGGAACAGGGTCGCCTGAGAGGCGTGGATCAGCCCGCCTGTCAGCACCTTCAGCCCGTTTGCGCGCAGGGTCTCGCCGGTCGAGGTGATGTCGGCAATTGCCTCTGCGGTCTCGTATTTCACTGTGCCTTCGGTCGCGCCCTGACTGTCCACAAGCTGATAGTCCGCCACGCCCTGCGCCTGCAGGAAGTCGCGCACCAGACGATGGTATTTTGTCGCGATCCGCAGCCGGAAGCCATGTCTGCGGCGAAACGCGGCGCAGACGGCGTCGAGGTCGTCGAGCGTGTCCACATCGACCCAGAGCTGCGGCACGGCGATCACCAGATCGGCCCCGCCAAAGCCCAGTTCGGCCATCACCGGCAGCCGGGTTTCCCAGAACACCACCTTTTCGCGCACGAGGTCGGACCCGGTCACGCCCAGATGCAGCCGCCCCGCGGCCAGTTCGCGCGGGATCTCGCCGGCCGAGAGGAGGACCAGTTCGACCCCCTCGATGCCCTCGACCACACCGGCATAGTCACGCTCGGACCCGGCCTTGCGCAGGGTGATGCCACGGGCGGCGAACCATTGGAACGTCTTGTCCATCAGCCGCCCCTTGGACGGCACGCCCAGCTTGATCATTGCGCGCCCTCCCGCAGGCTGACCACGAGTTCGGGCCGGATCACCCCCCCCACGGCGGGGACTTCGCGCCCCTGCCCCAGCAGCCGCGTGAGCGCGTCATAGCGCCCGCCGGTCGCGACAGGGGGCAGATCGGGCCGGCTGTCGGCGTAAAAGCCAAAGACGAAACCGTCGTAATACTCCATCGAGGTGCGGCCATAGCTCGCCTCGAAGGGCAGCGCCTCGACATCCACACCGCGCGCGGCCATGGCGTCGAGCCGCTCTGACAGCCGTGCGATCGCGGGGCCGATCGCGGGCATGTCGACCTCCATGTCGCGCAACGCATCGAGCACATGCGGGGCCGTCTCGCGCAGTGCCAGAAGCGCGTCGAGCATCCCGACCTCCTCTTCCGAGATCGGCGGCGCGAGCGCGTCGGCCCGCAGGGTCGCGATGCGGGCCGCGACCTCGGTCCGGCTGCGCAGGCCGATCTCGGGCCCGGCGTCGGCCAGCGGGTCGGCGGCGGCGAGAAGGGCCACACGTGAGGGGGCGGGCGGCACGCGCGCGGCAAAGCGGTCGAGCAGCGCGCGGAAGCGGCGCGGCCGCCACAGGTGGCGGACCAGCGCGGCGCGGCGCGCCTCGGTCGTGCGCAGACCGCCCACCGCCGCCAGCAGGATGCCGATATCGCCGGTGGCCGCGCGCAGGCCCAGACCGTCGAGCGCGGCCGCGATTGTGGCATAGACCTCGGCATCGGCCAGGGCGGGCGCGCGGCCGTCGAACACCTCGAAGCCCACCTGCAGGAATTCGTTGGGCCGCGTCTCGTTGACCTCCTGCCGGCGGAACACCTCGCCGGCATAGGTATAGCGGGCGGGGTCGGCGCCGCTGTCCATATGCATCTGCACGACGGGCACGGTAAAGTCGGGGCGCAGCATCATCTCGCCGCGCTGCGGGTCGGCGGTGACATAGGCGCGCGCGCGGATATCCTCGCCGTAAAGGTCAAGGAGCGTGTCGGCCGATTGCAGGATCGCGGCCTCGACCGGCACGGCGCCCGTCGCGCGGAAATGCGCGACAAGGCGCGCCGCTTCGGCCCGTGCCGCCGCCTTGGCCGCGCTGTCGATCACGACCGGCCCGCCAGAAAGTCGCGCACCCAGTCCACCAGCGCCGCGCGCGGCACCTCATGCTGCGACGGGCGGTCCTTCCATTCCTCGAGGCTTGCGCCGGCGGCGATCTGCGCGCCGAGCACCAGATCCTTGATCTGCACGACGCCGCGCGCCTGCTCTTCGGCCCCCTCGATCACGGCGAGCGGCGAGGCGCGTTTGTCGGCGTATTTCAACTGGTTGCCGAATTGCTTGGAGTTGCCGAGATAGACCTCGGCACGGATGCCCGCGCGGCGCAATTCGCCCGCCATCGCCTGATAATCGGCCATCCGGTCGCGGTCCATCACGGTGATGATGACCGGTCCTGCGGCCTGCGTCGCCGCGAGCCGCCCCTTGGCGCGCAGAGCTGCAAGCAGCCGGTCCACGCCGATGGAGACGCCGGTCGCGGGCACTTCCTGCCCGGTGAAGCGTTTCACCAGATCGTCATAGCGCCCGCCCCCCGCCACCGAACCGAACTGCTGGCGGCGGCCCTTGTCATCGGTGATCTCGAAGGTGAGTTCGGCCTCGAACACCGGGCCGGTGTAATAGCCAAGGCCGCGCACCACCGAAGGGTCGATGACGATGCGGTCAGCGCCATAACCCTGGGCTGCGAGCAGGTCGGCGATGGTCTCGAGCTCGTCCACCCCAGCCATGCCGGTCGCGGAACCCGCCACAAGCGCGCGCAACCGCGCCACGGTCGCGGCCCCGCTGTCACCGCGCGCCTGCACGAAGCCCATCACGACCTCGGCCTGCGCATCCGCCAGCCCGGCGCCCTTGGTCACATCGCCGCTCTCATCGCGGCGCCCCTCGCCCAGAAGCGCGCGCACACCGTCCGGGCCAAGCCGGTCGAGCTTGTCGATGGCGCGCAGCACGATGCCGCGTTCCTGCACGAAACGCGCGGGATCGGCGGGGTCGAGCACGCCTGCGACTTCCATCACGCCGTTGAGCACCTTGCGGTTGTTCACCCGCACGACATAGTCGCCGCGTGCAATGCCCACCTCTTCGAGACAGTCGGCCAGCATCGCGCAGATCTCGGCATCCGCCGCCACGCTCGCCGCTCCCACGGTATCGGCATCGCATTGATAGAACTGGCGAAACCGCCCAGGCCCGGGCTTTTCGTTGCGCCAGACCGGGCCCATCGCATAGCGGCGATAGGGCGTCGGCAGGTCATTGCGATGCTGCGCATAGACGCGGGCCAGCGGCGCGGTCAGGTCATAGCGCAGCGCGAGCCAGTCCATATCCTCGTCCTGCCAGGCAAAGACGCCCTCGTTCGGCCGGTCCACATCGGGCAGGAACTTGCCCAGCGCCTCGACCGTCTCGACCGCGCTGGTCTCGAGCGCGTCAAAACCGTAACGATGATAGACAGCCGCGATCTGCGCCAACATTTGCGCGCGCGCGGTGACATCGGCGCCGAAATAGTCGCGAAACCCTTTCGGTGTCACCGCCTGCGGGCGACGCGGGGTCTTGTCCTTGGCCATTGGTGCGCGATCCTGACTTGCGGTCTTGCGCTGCCTTTAGCGCGGGCGCGCAGGCGGGGCAACCGCGCGGCGGGTGGCGCCGGGAAAGAGTTTTCGTACGAAAACTCTTGCAAATCCTTCTGCGAAGGATTTCGTCAGCCCCATGACCGATGTAACAAAGATCGAAGAGCGCCTTGCCCATCTGATCCGCAGCGTGGATGACCTCTCGGAGGTCGTCGTGCGCCAGGACCGCGACATCGCGCGCCTCGCCGCCCTCGTGCAGACCCTCGTTGCGCGCGAGCTTGACCGCGACAGCGAGGCCGGCGCGCTGCCCCTCGCCGACCAGCGCCCGCCACATTGGTGACAGCGCGCCCTAGTTGAAATTGACGGCAAGAACCGCGCCGTCATGCAGCAGGATATCGCCCCAGGTCGGGTTGGTGCCAAAGGTCTCGTAGACCGTGATGAACACCGTGCGCCGCGCCAGCCGGTCGAGGGCCGGACCACAGGGCTCGCCCGCGCCGACACGGCAGACATCGGCCTTGAGCTGTTCATAGGCGGTGTCGGTCGCGCTGTAGGGCCGCGCGGCGGCGCCGCTCATGTAGCGGACGACCTCATGCGTGCCCACATCCCCGAACAGCGCGAGGGCCGCGGTGAACTGCCGCGCGCAGCCATCGGGAAAACCGGTGATGTAATGGGTCCGCTGCGCCACCGAACTGGCGGCGGTGTCATGAACCACATAGCCCGAGGCCTGTTCGACGACCGTGCCCAGCGCGCTGTCGGACAGACCGCAGACCGTCGCGATCTGACCATAGGGAAGGATGGTCCCCGGTGCCACCCGCGTGGCATCGGGCCCGGTCGGCGCGCTGACGCGCGGACCAAAGAGCGACTGGCGGCGCGGTGCCTCCTGCGGCACTGCGCCAGTTGCGGGATCGGCTGCGGCGGGATCGGCTGCGGCAGGGTCGGCGGGGTCGGCTGCGGCAGGGTCGGCGGGGTCGGCTGCGGCAGGGTCGGCGGGGTCGGCTGCGGCGGGCGCATCGGGCGGCACGGCGGCGTCATCGCCCGCCACACCCGCGGTTGCCAGGGCGGCGAGCGTGACAGTCGCGGACGGCGGATTTTCCGCCGCGGCCCCTGCGCGCGGCCCAAAGCCCAGTTGCGCCCAGAAACCGCCGCCGCCGGCCACCTGCTCCGCCCCGGCGACGTCATCCCCACCTGCCTGCGCACCGGCCATGTCAGCCCCGGGCCCATCGCCGGCAAGGTCGGTCTGCGCGGGGATCTCGCCCGCGCGTAGCCGCGCCCAAAAGCCCGGCGCATCGGCGGTCTCATCCGCCGCAGCGATCGCCGCGGCGACAGGCGCGCCTGCGGCCAGTTCGACATCCCCGAGCCGCGCAACATCGGACAAGGGATCGCCGCAACCGGCCAGAAGCGCGAGCATCGCCGCCAATGTCACACCCCTGTTCATGCGATCCCCCCCTTGCGGACACCCCGGACACCCCGGACACCCCGGCCTGCCCGGCCAGCGCAATGGGCCTTTGTAGTCCGGATCGCCCCCCCGGTCCACATCGCGCCCCTTTCCGCCGCCACCCGCGCGGGATTTCGCGCGCCGCCCCGGCTTCATCTTGCCAAAAATATCCGCGCCGCAGGCTCCGCCGCCAGCCGCCCCGCGCAGGCCATGGGCGTTCAGACCTCTTCGACCTCGATCACACCGGGGAGCGAGCGCAGCGCGCCCTTGATCTGCGGCGACACGGGATAGTCGCGGCCGCAGTCGATCTCGACCTCGCCGGGCAGCCCCGCCCCCATCAGGCAGAACACCACCGGCCCGCGCGCGCCTGCCACCTTGTCGCGCAGCGCGGCGTCGAGCACGCCTGCCACGGCGCTCGCCGCCGCCGCCTCGCCCAGATAGACCCGCAGCCCGCCGCCGCCCGCATGGGCCACCGCCGCGTCGATCGGCACGACCGAGCGGCACAAGAGCTTGAGCTGGTCGGCCTCGAGCGTCGCCTCGACCTGGATGACCACCTGCGCGCCGCTCTCCAGATGCGGCCGTGCGGTATCGAGCACGTCCGAGAACAGCGTGACCTCGTATTGCCCGGTCGGGTCCGACAGGGTGACAAAGGCGAAACGGGTGCCGCGCGCCGACTTGCGCTCCTGCCGAATGGCGACGGTCCCCGCCATCTTGCCGATAAAGGCACCACCCGCGGCCCGCGCCGTCACCTCGTCGAACGTGAGCACGCCGCTGCGGCGCAGCGCCCCCAGATAGTCGTCGAGCGGATGGCCCGTGAGGTAGAACCCCACCGCCTTGAACTCCTCCGCCAACCGCTCGGCCTGGGCCCAGTCGGGCACGCCGGCCAGCCGCGGCTCGGGCAGATCATCGCCCGCCTCGCCAAAGAGGCTCACCTGATTGGACGCCTTCTGTTCATGGATCGCGGCGGAATAGGCCACCAGCGCGTCGAGACTGTCGAACACCCGGCGGCGGTTGCGGTCGAGCATGTCAAAGGCCCCCGCGCGCGCCAGCATCTCGAGCGGCCGCTTGCCCACCCGTTTCAGATCGACCCGCCGCGCGACGTCAAAGAGCGTCACGAAGGGCCGGTCGCCGCGCCCCTCCACGATCAGCCGCATCGCGTCCACGCCCACATTCTTGAGCGCGCCCAGCGCATAGACCAGCCGCCCCTCGACCACATCAAAGGTCGCGAGCGAGCGGTTGACGCAAGGCGGCACCCAGTCGAGGGCCAGCCCCTTGCGCACCTCCTGAAAGTAAATCCCAAGCTTGTCAGTGAGATGGATGTCACAGTTCATCACGCCGGCCATGAATTCCACCGGGTGGTTGGCCTTGAGCCAGGCCGTCTGGTAGCTCACCACCGCATAGGCGGCGGCATGCGACTTGTTGAAGCCGTAATTTGCGAATTTCTCCAGAAGATCAAAGACTTCGCGGGCTTTCTTCGCGTCAACACCATGGGCCTTGGCGCCGTCCTCGAATTTGGGGCGCTCCTTGGCCATTTCCTCGGCGATCTTCTTGCCCATCGCGCGGCGCAACAGGTCCGCGCCGCCGAGACTGTAGCCCGCCATCACCTGCGCAATCTCCATCACCTGTTCCTGATAAACGATGATGCCTTGCGTCTCCTTCAGGATGTGATCGATAGAAGGATGAATGGATTCAAGGGGTTTCAGCCCGTTCTTCACCTCGCAATAGGTGGGGATGTTCTCCATCGGGCCGGGGCGGTAAAGCGCCACCAGCGCCACGATATCCTCGATACAGGTGGGGCGCATCCGCTTGAGCGCGTCCATCATGCCCGAGCTTTCCACCTGGAACACGGCCACCGTGCGCGCCGCGGCATAGAGCGCGTAGGATTTTGCATCGTCGAGCGGGATCGCCCCGATGTCATATTCGAACCCCGCGGGCGGCGTGTAAAGCCGCGTGCCATCGGCCGCGACATTCAGCGTGCGGCCCGATTTGCGGATCAACGCGACGGCGTTCTGGATCACGGTCAGCGTCTTGAGGCCGAGAAAGTCGAACTTCACCAGCCCCGCCTGTTCGACCCATTTCATGTTGAACTGGGTGGCCGGCATGTCGGACCGCGGATCCTGGTAGAGCGGCACCAGCTCATCAAGCGGCCGGTCGCCGATCACCACGCCGGCCGCATGGGTCGAGGCGTTGCGCAGCAGCCCCTCGATCTGCTGGGCATAGCTCAGCAGCCGCGCGACGACCTCTTCGGCCTTGGCCTCTTCGCGCAGGCGCGGCTCATCGGCCAGCGCCTTTTCGATCGACACCGGCTTCACCCCCTCGACCGGGATCATCTTGGAAATGCGGTCCACCTGCCCATAGGGCATCTGGAGCACGCGCCCCACGTCGCGCACGGCAGCCTTGGACAGAAGCGCGCCAAAGGTGATGATCTGCCCCACCTTGTCGCGCCCATATTTGCCCTGCACATAGCGGATCACCTCTTCGCGGCGGTCCATGCAGAAGTCGATGTCAAAGTCGGGCATCGACACCCGTTCGGGGTTCAGGAACCGCTCGAACAGCAGGGAGTAGCGCAGCGGGTCGAGGTCGGTGATCGTCAGCGCATAGGCCACCAGCGACCCCGCGCCAGACCCCCGGCCCGGCCCCACGGGGATGTCCTGCGCCTTGGCCCATTTGATGAAATCGGCCACGATCAGGAAATAGCCGGGAAAGCCCATCTGCTCGATGATGCCCAGCTCGAACGCCAGCCGCGCCTCATACTCGGCCAGCGGCGCGGCATGGGGGATGATGGCCAGCCGCGCGGCCAGCCCGTCGCGCGCCTGCGCGCGCAGCGCCTCGACCTCGTTTTCGGCAAAGCGCGGCAGGATCGGCGCGCGTTTATAGGCGCGAAAGGCGCAACGGCGGGCGATCTCGACCGTGTTCTCGATTGCCTCGGGCAGATCGGCAAAGAGCGTCGCCATGTCCTGCGGCGACTTGAACCAGTGCTGCGGAGTGAGCCGGCGGCGCGGCTCCTGCTGATCGACATAGGCGCCCTGCGCGATGCACATCAGCGCGTCATGCGCCTCGAACAGCTCTGGCTTTGGGAAATGGACGTCATTGGTCGCGACCAGCGGCAGGCCCATGGCATAGGCCATCTCCACATGGCCGCGCTCTGACAGACGTTCGGCCTCGGGCAGGCCGCTCTCTTCGGGGTGGCGCTGCAATTCGACATAAAGACGGTCGGGGTAGATCGTGGCCAACCGCGCGAGCAGTGCCTGCGCCTTGGCCTCCTGCCCGGCCACGAGCAGCCGCCCGACCGGGCCATCGGGCCCGCCGCTCAGGCAGATGAGCCCGTCGGCATGGCGCGCGAGGTCGTCCGGCGTGACCTGCGGCAGCGCGCCGCCCTTGTCGATATAGGCGCAGGAGTTGAGCTTCATCAGGTTGCGATACCCTGCCTCGGTCTGCGCCAGCAGGACGATGGCTGCAGGCGGCTCTGGCCGCTTGCCGGGGTCGGCGGGCAGGTAGGCGAGGTCGATCTGGCAGCCGATGATCGGCTGGATGCCGGCCTTGGCCGCGCCCTCGGAAAACTCGAGCGCCGCGAACATCGCATTGGTGTCAGTCAGTGCCACGGCAGGCATCCCCGCCTTGGCGGCAAGCTCGGGAAGTTTCTTGACCGGCACCGCGCCTTGCAGCAGCGAATATTCGGAATGCACGCGCAAGTGTATGAATCGGGGGGAGAGGGACAGAGGCATGGCGCGACACTATGTGCTGCTGCACAGAACCGGAAGCTGAAAGAAACGGTTGCCAAAGCGGCGGGGCACGGTTTTCATGACCGCGATCAAGGGGCGCGCGCTCTACGCCGCATCGGGCGCGCGGCAGGCTCCGGGCAAGGGTAAGGCGGCGGGTTTTCGACAATGCGGATGACGTTTCTTCTGAATGGAGAGACGGTGGTGGCGGATGCCACCCCCACAACAACGCTGCTCGACTGGCTGCGCGAGGATCGTGGCCTGTGCGGCACCAAAGAGGGCTGCAATGAAGGCGATTGCGGCGCCTGCACGGTGATGGTGACGGATGCGGGCGGGGCGCGCGCGCTCAACGCCTGCATCCTGTTGCTGCCGCAACTGGCCGGCAAGGCCGTGCGCACGGTCGAGGGCGTCGCGGGGCCGGACGGCGGGCTGCATCCGGCGCAGCAGGCGATGGTGGACCACCACGGGTCACAATGCGGATTCTGCACGCCGGGCTTTGTGGTGACGATGGCGGTGGCGCATCTGAACGGGCGGCGCGACCATGACGACCAGCTTGCGGGCAACCTCTGCCGCTGCACCGGATATGCGCCGATCATCCGCGCCGCGCAGGCCGCAGAGGCCGCGCCGGTGCCGGACTGGATGCAGGACGCGCCGACGGACAGCGCACCCGAGGGTGTCGCCGCGCCCGAGAGCGCGGATGCGCTGGCGAAATGGTATCTCGCCAACCCCGACGCGACGCTGGTCGCGGGGGCCACGGATGTCGGGCTCTGGGTGACGAAACAGTTTCGCGACCTGCCAAAGCTCGCCTTCCTGAACCGATGCGCCGATCTGCGCGGGATCGAGGTCGGCGCGGAAGAGATCCGCATCGGCGCGATGACGCCCATGACAGAGGTGGGCGCGGCGCTGGCCGGCATCCACCCCAGCTACGCCGAACTGATCCGCCGCTACGGGTCGGTGCAGGTGAGAAACGCGGCAACCATCGGCGGCAATATCGCCAATGGCTCGCCCATCGGGGACAACCCGCCCGCGCTCATCGCATTGGGCGCGACGCTGCATCTGCGGCGCGGCGACGCGCGGCGCGCGATGCCGGTAGAGGCGTTCTTTCTTGACTACGGCCGGCAGGACCGCCAGCCCGGCGAGTTTGTCGAGGCCGTGACCCTGCCCCGCAACGCCCCGGCGCTGCGCTGCTACAAGATCTCGAAAAGGTTCGATCAGGACATTTCTGCGGTCTGTGGAGCGTTCAATATCACCGTGAATGTTGGAAAAGTGAAAGCGGCACGGATCGCCTTTGGCGGCATGGCGGGCACGCCAAAGCGCGCCGCGGCGGCAGAGGCGGCGCTGCTGGGGCGCGACTGGACGTCGGCGACCGTCGCGGCCGCCTGCGCCGCGATGACCGATGACTTTACCCCGCTGTCGGACATGCGCGCCTCGGCAGGCTACCGGATGGAGGTCGCGCAGGGGCTGCTGCAGCGCTATTTCGCGGACCTTGCCGGCGCGCCTGTGTCGGTGCTGGAGGTGCGGGCATGAGCGTGGGCAAGCCTCTCCCCCATGACAGCGCAATGCTGCATGTCACCGGCCGCGCGCGCTATATCGACGACCTGCCGGTGCCCGCGGGCGCGCTGCATCTGGCCTTTGGCCTGTCCGCCATCGCACGGGGGCGGATCACGGCGATGGACCTCGCCCCGGTCCGCGCCGCGCCCGGCGTGGTGGCGGTGCTGACCGCCTCGGACCTGCCCTTTGCCAATGACGTGTCGCCTTCGGCCCATGACGAGCCGCTGTTGTCGGACGGGACCATCCATTATCTGGGTCAGCCGCTGTTTCTGGTGATCGCCACCAGCCACGGCGCGGCGCGGCGCGCGGCGCGGTTGGGGCGGGTCGAGGCGCAGGCAGAGACGCCGGTGCTGACCATCGACTCGGCGCTTGCAGCCAACAGCCGGTTCGAGGAGGGCCCGCGCATCTGGGCCAAGGGCGATGTGACGGCGGCGCTGGAGGCCGCCCCCCTGCGCCTGCAGGGCCGGATCGAGATCGGCGGGCAGGAGCATTTCTACCTCGAGGGGCAATGCGCGCTGGCCTTGCCGCAAGAGAGCGGCGACATGGTGGTCCAGTCCTCGACCCAGCACCCGACCGAGATCCAGCACAAGGTGGCCGAGGCGCTGGGGGTGCCGATGCATGCCGTGCGCGCCGAGGTGCGGCGGATGGGCGGCGGCTTTGGCGGCAAGGAGAGCCAGGGCAATGCGCTGGCCGTGGCCTGTGCGGTCGCCGCGCGGCTGACCGGGCGGGCCTGCAAGATGCGCTATGACCGGGACGACGACATGGTCATCACCGGCAAGCGGCACGATTTCCGCATTGCCTATGACGTCGGATATGGGCCCGACGGGCGCATCCATGCGCTGGACGTGACGCAATATGCCCGCTGCGGCTGGGCGATGGACCTGTCGCTGCCGGTGGCGGACCGCGCGATGCTGCATGCCGACAACGCCTATCTGCTGCCCGCGATGCGGGTGACATCGCACCGGCTGCGCACGAATACGCAGTCGGCCACGGCCTTTCGCGGCTTTGGCGGGCCGCAGGGGATGCTGGGGATGGAGCGGGTGATGGACCATCTCGCCCATGCGCTGGGCATGGACGGGGCCGAGGTGCGGCGGGTGAACTATTACCGGCCGGCGGAAGGGGGCTCTGCCCCCGCGCCTGCGGCGCCCCCCCGGGATATTTCAGGCCAAAAGATGGGAGGGGCGCAGCGGATCGGATCGGGCACCGGGGGGGCGCGGCGCTTTGGCGGGGCGCATTCGCCTGCGCCGGCGGGCGGCGCGAATGTGACGCATTACGGGATGGAGGTGACGGATTTCATCCTGCAGGAGATGACCGAAGCGCTGCTGGCCACGTCGGACTATGCCGCGCGGCGGGCCGACATCGCGCGCTGGAATGCGGGCAGCCCGCTGCTCAAGCGCGGGATCGCGTTATCGCCGGTGAAGTTCGGGATTTCCTTTACGCTCACCCATCTCAACCAGGCGGGCGCGCTGGTGCATGTCTATCAGGACGGGTCGGTTCAGCTCAACCATGGCGGCACCGAGATGGGACAGGGGCTGTTCCAGAAGGTGGCGCAGGTGGCGGCGGCGCGATTCGGGCTCCGGGCGGATGCCGTGCGGATCACGGCGAGCGATACCGGCAAGGTGCCCAATACATCCGCCACCGCGGCGTCGAGCGGAACCGACCTGAACGGAATGGCAGCGCAGGTGGCCTGTGATGTCATCCGGGACCGGATGGCGGCCTGCCTGGCCGGGCTGCATCAGGTGGCGCCGGAGGATGTCCGCTTTGCCGGCGGGATGGTGGATGTGGGCGGCGCGAGGATGAGCTTTTCGGACGCCGCGCAGACCTGCTATCAGAACCGGGTGAGCCTGTCGGCCACCGGGTTCTACCGCACGCCCGATCTGTCCTGGGACCGGATCGCGGGGCAAGGGCGGCCGTTCTACTACTTTGCCTATGGCGCGGCCGTGACCGAAGTCGTGATCGACACGCTCACCGGCGAAAACCGGATCCTGCGGGCGGACCTCTTGCATGATTGCGGCGCTTCGCTGAACCCGGCGCTGGATATCGGGCAGATCGAGGGCGCCTATGTACAGGGCGCGGGCTGGCTGACCACCGAGGAACTGGTCTGGGATGGCAGCGGCCGGCTGCGCACGCATTCGCCCTCGACCTACAAGATCCCGGCCTGTGGCGACCGGCCCGATGTGTTCAACGTGGCACTCTGGGACGGGGCGAACCGGGCGGACACGGTCTATCGGTCCAAGGCGGTGGGCGAGCCGCCGCTGATGCTGGGCATCTCGGCCTTTCTTGCGCTGTCGGATGCGGTGGCCGCCTGCGGCGCGGCCTGGCCCGACCTGCAGGCGCCCGCGACGGCAGAGCGGGTGCTCGCGGCGGTGCGGCGGGTGCGCGGCGCGGGGCCGGCATGAGCCTCGCGCGCGAGGTGTTGCAGACCGCCTGCAGGCGCGGGCCGGTCGTGCGGGTGCTGGTGCTGCGCACCGCGGGGTCGGCCCCGCGCGAGGCGGGCACGTCGATGCTGGTCGGGCGCGAGGCGACAGAGGGCACGATCGGGGGCGGCGCGCTCGAGCATCTGGCGATCGCGCAGGCGCGGCGGGTCCTGGTGGATGGGCTGGCGCACCACCAGGTTCTGCCGCTGGGGCCGAGGTTGGGGCAATGTTGCGGCGGGTCGATGACGCTGCTGTGGGAACGGTTCGACAGCGCGACGCTGCCGCCCCGCCTGCCCTATGCGCGCGCCCTGCCCGGTGGCGGCGGGGCGATGCCCGATGCGGTCGCCGCGCGCATGGCGCGCCTGCGGCCTGGTGATCCGCCGGTGGTGCTGGCAGGCTGGGTCATCGAGGCCGCGCCGCTGGCGCGCCGCCCCGTCTGGATCTGGGGGGCCGGGCATGTCGGGCGCGCGCTGGTGGGGGTGCTGGCGCCGCTGCCCGACCTTGCCCTCACATGGATCGACACCGATGCCGACCGCTTTCCCCGCGACCTGCCGGCGGGGGTAGAGCCAGTGGTGGCGGCCGCCCCCGCGGCACTGGTGCGCCACGCACCGGCGGCGGCCGATCACCTGATCCTGACCTATTCCCATCAGCTCGACCTCGCCTTGTGTCATGCGCTGCTGGGCCATGGCTTTGCCAGTTGCGGCCTGATCGGGTCGGCGACGAAATGGGCCCGGTTCCGCGCCCGGCTGGCCGATCTGGGACATCCCTCTGCCCAAATCCTGCGCATTGCCTGCCCGATAGGCGATCCCTCCCTGGGCAAGCATCCGCAAGCCATTGCCCTTGGCGTCGCGACCGCGCTAGTGTCGGGCGCGATGGGGTCGGCCAACACGGGGGAAAGGGCTGGATGAGCGATGTCCTGCTGCGCCTTGCCGGCCTGACCAAAGCCTACCCCGGCGTCGTCGCCAACAGCGCGGTGAGGTTTGACATCCGCGCCGGCGAGATCCACGCGCTGCTGGGCGAGAACGGCGCCGGGAAATCGACGCTGGTCAAGACGATCTATGGCCTCGTGCAGCCGGACAGCGGCACCATGATCCTGCGCGGCCAGCCCTATGCCCCTGGCGAGCCGCGCGCCGCGCGGGCGGCGGGTGTGGCCATGGTGTTCCAGCATTTCTCGCTGTTCGATGCGCTCGACGTGGCCGAGAACATCGCGCTGGGGATGGAGAACCCACCGCCGCTGCGTGAACTGGCGGCCCGCATCAGTGCTGTGTCCGAGGCCTACGGCCTGCCGCTCGCCCCGCGGCGGATCGTGGGCGACCTGTCGGCGGGCGAACGCCAGCGGGTCGAGATCATCCGTTGCCTGTTGCAGGACCCCCGCCTGCTGATCATGGACGAACCGACGTCGGTTCTGACGCCGCAGGAGGTCGATATCCTGTTCCAGACCCTGCGCAAGCTCTGTGCCGAGGGGGTGTCGATCTTCTATATCTCGCATAAGCTCGAAGAGATCCGTGCGCTGTGCCAGCACGCGACGATCCTGCGGCTGGGCCGCGTGGTCGGCACCTGCGACCCGCGCGAGACATCGGCGCGCGCGATGGCCGAGATGATGGTGGGGGCGTCGCTGCATGTCCCCTCTCGCCCCGCGGTCGAGGCCGGCGCGGCCGTCCTGCGCCTGAACGGGCTGAGCGCACCGCCACCACGCGCCTTTGGCACGGCGCTGCGCGACATCACGCTCGACATCCGCGCGGGCGAAGTGCTGGGGATCGGCGGGGTGGCCGGCAACGGACAGGACGAACTGCTGCTGGCCCTGTCGGGCGAGGTGCGGGTCGAGGATGCGATGCTGCGCCTGCGTGACCTGCCGATCGGGCGCAAGGGCCCCAACGCGCGCCGCAAGCTTGGCCTTCTCACCGCGCCGGAAGAGCGCATGGGCCATGCCGCGGCTCCGGAGATGAGCCTGACGGAAAACGCCCTGCTCAGCGGTGCCGGCCGCGAAGGCCTGACCCGGCACGGCTTTCTGCGCTGGCGGCGCGCGCGCGACTTCGCGACGCGGATCATCACGCGGTTTGATGTGCGCACCCCCGGGCCGGACAATACCGCGCGGTCGCTGTCGGGCGGCAATCTGCAGAAGTTCGTGATCGGCCGGGAGATCCTGCAGCACCCCGATGTGCTGGTGGTCAACCAGCCGACATGGGGCGTCGATGCCGCAGCGGCGGCGGCAATCCGGCAGGCCCTGCTCGACCTTGCGGCTGGTGGTGCGGCAGTGGTCGTGGTCAGTCAGGACCTCGACGAACTCATGGAAATCGCTGACCGTTTTGCGGCGCTCAACGACGGGAGGCTCTCCGAGCCGCGACCGACCAGAGGCCTGACGGTCGAGGAGATCGGGCTGATGCTGGGCGGCTCCCATGACATGGAGGCGGCGCATGAGGCTGCGTGAGGACGCCTCCGGCGGGAGTATTTGGAGCGCAGAGAAGTTGCTGGCGCCGCCCTTGATGGCTTCTTTGCGCCCCAAATACTCAAAAATGCGCGAGCCGCGCCGGGGGCGGCGATGATCAGGCTGGAAAAACGCCAAAGCCCGGCGCGGCTGTGGTCTGTCGCTGCTCCGCTGCTGGCGGTGGCGCTGACCATGGTCGCGGGCGGGGTGCTGTTCGCGCTGCTTGGCAAGGACCCGTTGGCGACGATCCGGACGATCTTCTGGGACCCGCTCTTTGGCGATTTTGCGTTCTATTACCGCCCGCAACTGTTCATCAAGGGCGCGCCTCTGGTGCTGATCGCAATCGGGCTGTCGCTGGGTTTTCGCGCGGGCATCTGGAATATCGGTGCCGAAGGGCAGTATATCATGGGCGCCCTGGCCGCGGCGGGTGTGGGGCTGGCTCTCTATCCGCTGGAAAGCGCATGGATCTTTCCCCTGATGGTGCTGGCGGGGGCGATCGGCGGGCTGCTCTGGGCGATGATCCCGGCGCTGCTGAAGGTCAGGCTGGGCACCAATGAGATCCTGGTGTCGCTGATGCTGGTCTATGTGGCGGAATTCACCCTGGCCTCGATGGCGCTGGGGCTGATGAAGAATCCCGAAGGCATGGGCTTTCCCGGCTCGCGCAACCTCTCACAATATCCTTCCGCCGCGAACCTCGAGATCATCGCGGGGTCGGGGATGCATTGGGGGGTGGTGGCGGCCTTGCTGGCGGTGGTGTCTGCCTATGTGGTGCTGAGCCGGCACATGCTGGGCTTCAGCATCCGGCTGAGTGGCCAGAGCCCGCGGGCCGCGGCCTTTGCCGGGGTGAATGCCGGGGCGCTGGTTGTCATCTGCATGGGCCTGTCGGGCGCGTTGGCAGGTCTGGCGGGGATGTTCGAGGTGGCGGGGCCGGCCGGGCGCGTGAGCATCGACTTCAACGTCGGATACGGCTTTACCGCGATCATCGTGGCCTTTCTGGGCCGGTTGCATCCGCTGGGCATCGTGCTGGCGGGGGGGCTGATGGCACTCACCTATATCGGCGGCGATATCGCGCAGGGCAGTCTGGGCCTGCCGATCGCCTCGATCCAGCTGTTTCAGGGCGGGCTGCTGTTTTCGCTGCTTGCGGTGGATGTGATGGTCAACTACCGGCTGCGCTGGGCCAAGCGGAGGATCATCTGAATGGACCTGTCCGCCATCAACCCGGTCCTGCTGCTTGCCTCGCTCATGGTGGCGGCGACTCCGATCATCCTTGCCGCCATCGGAGAGCTGGTGGTCGAGCGGGCAGGCGTGCTCAACCTCGGCGTCGAGGGGATGATGATCACGGGTGCCGTCTGTGGCTTTGTCGCCGGGGTGGCGTCCGGCTCGCCGCTGCTGGGCTTTGTCGCGGCGGCACTTGGCGGGGCGGCGGTGTCGCTGCTGTTCGGGTTTCTCACGCAGTTTCTGCTCAGCGACCAGGTGCCCACGGGGCTCGCGCTCACGCTCTTCTGTCTCGGCCTGTCGGCGCTGATCGGGCAGAGCTATATCGGGGTCAAGGGGCCTGAGGTCGCCGATATCCACATCCCGCTGCTGGCGGACATTCCCTGGCTCGGGCCGATCCTGTTCCAGCATGATGCGATGGTCTATGTCGGGCTGGCGCTGGTCGGTGCCGTCTGGTGGTTCCTGCACCGCTCACGCGCGGGGCTGGTGCTGCGCGCGGTGGGCGAGAACCACGATGCCGCCCATGCGCTGGGCTATCATGTCGTGCGGGTGCGGCTGGTCGCGATCATGTTCGGCGGGGCCTGCGCGGGGCTGGGCGGCGGCTATCTGAGCCTCGTGCGGGTGCCGCAATGGACCGAGGGCATGACCGCCGGCATCGGCTGGATCGCGCTCGCCATCGTCGTCTTTGCGAGCTGGCGGCCCGGGCGGGTGGTCATGGGCGCCTATCTCTTTGGCGGTGTGACGGTGTTGCAGCTCAATTTGCAGGCAGCCGGCGTGCCGGTCCGGGTCGAATACCTGTCGATGGCGCCCTATCTCGCGACCATCCTTGTGCTGGTCCTATTGTCGCGCAACAGATCGGCGCGGGCGCCGGGCGCGCTGGGCCGGGTTTTCCACGCCTCGCGCTGAGGCATTTCATCACGACAACCACAGCAGGGGGAAACTGCAAACATGACACTCAAATCACTTCTGATGGGCGCCACCATTGCCGCCGGGATGGCCAGCGGCGCCATGGCCGAGGGCGACCCGATCAAGGTCGGCTTTGTCTATGTCGGGCCGGTGGGCGACGGCGGCTGGACCTATGAGCACAATCAGGGCCGCCTGGCCGTCGAAGAGCATTTCGGCGACGCGGTCGAGACCGTCTTTGTCGAAAGCGTGCCCGAGGGCCCGGATGCAGAGCGCGTGATGACGCAGATGGCGCTCGAGGGCGCAGACCTGATCTTTACCACCTCCTTCGGCTACATGGACCCGACGATCAACGTCGCAGCCCGGTTCCCGGATGTGAAGTTCGAGCATGCGACCGGCTACAAGACGGCGGACAATGTGTCGGTCTACAACGCGCGGTTCTACGAGGGCCGTGCGGTGCAGGGCCTGATCGCCGGGTCGATCACCGAGAGCAACATCGTCGGCTATATCGGGTCCTACCCGATCCCCGAGGTGATCCAGGGGATCAATTCGGCCTTCATCCACGCGCGGCAGGTCAACCCCGATGTCGAGTTCAAGATTGTCTGGGCCTATACCTGGTTTGACCCCGCGAAAGAGGCCGAGGCCGCCAGCGTGCTGATCGAACAGGGCGCAGACGTGATCCTGCAGCACACCGACTCGACC
>JAACUH010000117.1 GCA_009993005.1 Rhodobacterales bacterium | reverse complement strand
AGCATCGACGGGGTGGGCGCTGGCCAGCAGCCCTGTTCCTGCTGGGGGCGCACGGTCGCGCTCAGCGCCCGGGCCCAACCCCACATACCCCGGCGCAGGAACAGCATCAGGCCACTGCGGGCCTTGAGCGGCAGCGCCGCGCCGAGAGCTGCGGTACGCAGCACCTCGTACTGGGCGTCGTACTCGGCAGCGCCGATGCCTGCAGACGCGGTCGATGGCGCAGCGATCGTCAGCGCAGAGTTTTTTTTACCGCCCGCTCGATCGTCCTGGGATGAACGTCGATGTTGAGATCGCGGCGAACCAGCTTTGCCAGTGCCCGCGCGCGAACCGGCTCGCCCGGGACCAGCTGCTCTTGCAGGAAGGCCAGCACATCTTCGCCGATCTTGTGAGGGCTGCGGGGTCCCGGCTTTGACGGCGCCAGTCCGGCGATCCCTGCGGCTTCGAAGTTCCCCTTGGCCTGGTAATAGGTCGGCCTTGAGACGCCATACTCTTCCGCCGCTTCGGTCACGGACTTCCTGTCGACGCGGACGCGACGCAGCATCTCGTAGCGCACCTGCACGACATCGTGAGGGTCGAAGAAGTCGCCCTCCTGGAACTTCGGATCCTGCACCTTGTCCGGTGCAGGGTTGAGCGTGCCCTCCTCGCGAAGGGCCTCTGTCTTCGACCGCTTGCTGTCTGGGTGAGCACTCATAGGCGGCTCCACGGTCGAGGCGCAGCAGATGCGTAAACATATTTACGCCGCTTGAAGAATCGGCGTCAAGCCAATACCGCCAAGAGGGAGCGAAGGAATAGCCGTTAATTTCATTCATTACGGCTACGCCCAGCTCGCCAAACAGTCTGCTGCGGCGTATTTGGCCTTACAGACGCGGCATAATCCACATTACATACCCTGTCGCCCGAGCGAGCAGCCCCTCCCGATAGGCGCGCCACGAGCTCGACAAGATCCAGCAAGTCCACGAAGCGCAGCAGGGCCTGTCCGCCCCCCATGACAATCTCCGGATCCTCATTCGCAAGATCAGTCCATTGCGGCGGCACCGACCAAACGGCGCCCTCGACGTCCTGCAGCAAAACACGCTCGCCATGGAGGTTGTGCCGCCTGCCGACACAAGGCAGCCGTCGCCCAAACTGGGGGTGAAACGGGTGCGTCACACCTACAAGCTGCTCACCTGCGCAGGCAACGCCTGCAGTCCCTTGTGAGGTACAAGCGGTTGGAGGAGGGCAAGTTCGCCTGGCCGGCGATCTGCGACGGGGTCATGCGGCTCAGCCGCGCCCAGTTCGAGGCGCTGTTCGACGGGTTCGACTGGCGTCGGGTCCACGGGCCGCGGCGCGTGCGACCGCCCTCTGCGGCGGAGTGACTCGGTTGCGACTAAAGGGCGCCACAAATACGGATGGCGGCGGTAAAATCGGCGGCGATGACAACGCTCGCCGAGATCGACCTGTCCGTCCTGCCGCCCGAGATCCGCGGCGCCTTCGAGGCCGAGCGCGCCCGACGGCTGTCGCTGGAGGCCGACGTGGCGGCGCTGGCCGAGCACAACCGCCGACTCGAGCATCTGGTCGCCGAGTTCCGGCAGGTCCTCTACGGCAAGCGCTCCGAGAAGCTGACCGAGGACGAGCGCCAGCTCGCGTTCGAGGATCTGGAGACGGCCGTCGCCGCCGCCGAGGAGGCGAAGACCCGCGCCAGCGCGACGCCTTCAGCGTCGCGCCCCGCCCGCACCGGCGTCAAGCGCAATCAGGGCCGGCTGCCCGCGGAGCTGCCCCGCGTCGAGCGGGTGATCGAGCCTGCCAGCACGCTCTGCCCCTGCGGCTGCGGGCAGATGGCCCGGATCGGCGAGGACCGCGTCGAGCGGCTTGACGTCATCCCCGCCCAGTTCCGGGCGCTGGTGACCATCCAGCCGAAATACGCCTGCCGCCGCTGCGCTGGCGCGGTCGCCCAGGCGCCGGCGCCCGCGCACCTGATCGAGGGGGCGCTGCCGACCGAGCGGCTGATCGCCCATGTGCTGGTGTCCAAATACGCCGACCACCTTCCCCTCTATCGCCAGTCGCAGATCTTCGCCCGCGTTGGGATCGAGTTGAACCGCTCGACGCTGGCGGACTGGGTCGGCAAGGCCGCTTTCCACCTCGCGCCCATCGTGGCCCGCATGGCCAAGCTGCTGAAGCAGTCGACCAAGCTGTTCCTCGACGAGACCACGGCCCCGGTGCTCGACCCCGGCCGGGGGCGGACCAAGACCGGCTATCTCTGGGCGCTGGCCCGCGATGATCGCCGCTGGGGCGGCGCCGACCCACCGGGCGTGGTCTATCACTACGCCCCCGGCCGCGGCGCCGAGCATGCCGCCACCGTGCTCGACGGCTTCAGCGGCGTGCTGCAGGTCGACGGCTACCGCGCCTACAAGACCGAGCGCGACGCGCGCGGCGACAACCGGCGGCTGGTGCTGGCGCACTGCTGGGCGCACGGACGGCGCAAGCTGCGCGAGATCTTCGACCGGTTCGGCGGGCCGACCGTCCACCGGACGGTCGACTCGTCCGCCTCACCCTCACCCATCGCGGAGGAGGGCCTGCGCCGCATCGCAGAGCTCTACGCCATCGAGGCCGCCATCGCCGGCATGACGCCCGAGGCGCGCCGCGCCGTCCGACAGGCGCGCTCGCGGCCGCTGGTCGAGGCCTTCGCCGCCTGGCTTGCTCACGCCCGCGCCCGCGTGTCGGCCCGCTCGCGCATGGGCGAGAAGCTCGCCTACTTC
>JAACUH010000105.1 GCA_009993005.1 Rhodobacterales bacterium | reverse complement strand
CCACCGCGTCGCTGCCCTGGATATGGCTGTTGTCATAGACCTCGATCCGGCGCGGCGGTGCGGGCAGGTCAAAGGCCTCGGCCAGCCCCGCGAGCAGTTTCGCCTGCGTCGCGGTTTCCGACAGTCGCCGTGCCAGGCTTTCGCGCGCGTTGCGCTGCGCGCCCTCGACCAGCTCGGCCTTTTCGCCCCGCTGCGGCACGAGGATCTCGACCTTGCGGCCCGCCTTGCCCGCCAGCGCCTCGGCGACAAGGTCGGTATCGTCGAGCCCATGCGACAGCAAGAGCATCCGCGGCGGTTCGCGGTCAGCGTAGAACTGCCCGACAAAGGCCTGCATCACCTCGGCCGCCTCCACATCCGGCCCGACACGGGGGTAAAAGTCGTGATTGCCCCAGTTCTGGTTCGCGCGGATAAAGAACACCTGCACGCAGGCCTGCCCGCCATCGAGGTGCAGCGCGATCACATCGGCCTCGGGCACGCCGCGCGGGTTGATGCCCTGGGCGGTCTGCACCTGCGTCAGCGCCTTGATCCGGTCACGCAGCGCCGCCGCGCGCTCGAACTCCATCGCCTCTGACGCCGCCGCCATCTGTGCCGCGAGCGCCTCCTGTATGCCCGTGGACCGGCCGGACAGGAACTTTTCCGCATCCGCCACGGTCACGGCATAATCCTCGGCCGAAATCAGCCCGACGCAGGGCGCCGAACACCGCTTGATCTGGTGCAAGAGGCAGGGCCGCGTGCGCCCCTCATAGGTGCTGTCAGAGCAGGTGCGCAGCTGAAACACCTTCTGCAACTGGTTGAGCGTGCGGTTCACCGCGCCGACGCCCGCAAAGGGGCCATAATAGGCACCCTTGGCCGTCTTGGCGCCGCGATGCTTTGTGATGAGCGGAAAGGGGTGGTCCTTGGTCACAAGGATGTTGGGAAAGCTCTTGTCGTCGCGCAAGAGCACGTTGTAGCGCGGCTTGAGCTGCTTGATGAGGTTCTGCTCGAGCAGCAGCGCCTCGGTCTCGGTCCGCGTGGTGAGGAACATCATCGACGCGGTTTCGCGGATCATCTTGGCGATCCGCCCCGAATGATCGCCCGGCCGCGCATAGTTCGACACCCGCGCCCTGAGGTTGCGCGCCTTGCCGACATAAAGCACGCGGCTCTCGGCATCGAGCATCCGGTAGACGCCGGGCGAGGTGTCGATCGTGCGCAGATAGGCCTGGATGCGGGCATATCCGGTCAGTGGCGGCGCGGGATCGGGCGGGGTGGCGTGTGGCGTGTTGGTCATGGCGATGTTGTCACGATTCTTGGCGCTGGCTGCAACCTCGGGCCGCGGACCGCAAGCAGAAACCTGTCCACCGTTTTTGTGGATAACTCGGGGGGCAAATGCCGGAGAGCGGGAAAAAATCCTTGTTTCCAGCAGACTTCATCACATTGCCTGTTTTTTAGGCAACTATACAACCCCTTGAAATCCTGACGATTTATTTTATTCATCAGGCAAATATATGAAAACATTACTTTTTTGTGAACGATTGATGACGGGTCCGTGACCCCGTGCACAACTCTGACGCAAGGTCAGGTTTTATGGCTCGCGCGCCGCTATTCGGGGCCCAGCACATCGGGCGTCTGCCAGGCGAGGTGCTGCCCGCCGTCGGGGCAGATGATCTGCCCCGTCACGGCTGGCGCGTCGAGGAAATAGCCCAGCGCCGCGCAGATGTCGGCCGGCCCCGCGCCGCGCCGCAGGATCGTGGCGGCGCGTTGCGCGGCGAAATGCGCGGGCGTCTGGCGTGCGCCCTGCAGGGTCGGACCGGGACCTATCGCATTGACCCGCACGCGGGGGGCAAGCCCCTGCGCTGCCGTCCGGGTGAGCGCCCAGAGGCCCATCTTGGCGATGGTATAGCTGGTGAACTCCGGCGTCAGCTTGAACACCCGCTGGTCGATCATGTTGACCACCAGCCCCTGCGCCACCGGCTCGCCCGCCTCGTCCGTCAGCGGCGCGGGCACCTGCGCGGCCAGCGCCTGCGTCAGCACAAAGGGCGCGCGCAGGTTGCTTTCCATATGCCGGTCCCAGCTTGATCGCGTGGCGGTGGCATGGTTGTCATATTCAAAGATCGAGGCATTGTTGACCAGCACGGTGACAGGCCCCCCCAGCGCCTGCGCCGCGCGCGCCATCAGGCCCTGCGTCGCGCCCTCGTCGAGCAGGTCGGCCTGCACCGCCTCTGCCTGCCGCCCCATCGCGCGCAATGCGGTCACCACCGCCTCGGCCCCCGCCTGCGATGTGGCGTAATGCACCGCCACGTCATATCCGCGCTGCCCGAGGTACAGCGCCATCGCCCGCCCCAGACGCGCACCCGCCCCCGTGACCAGCGCGCGCGCCATCACAGCACCAGCATGGATACAAATCCCACATAGATCGCGACAAATCCGATGCCGACCCCGCGCGTGATGTCACGCCGCAACAGCACGAAGGGCGCCATCAGCACAGTGATGCCCAGCATCAGCCACAGGTCCATCCGCAACATCTGCTCGGGAACCGCCAGCGGCCCGACAAGCCCGGCGACCCCGATGATCCCCAGCAGGTTGAACACGTTGGACCCGATCACATTGCCCATCGCCACATCCGCCTGCTTGCGAAAGGCGGCGGCGATGGAGGTCGCAAGCTCGGGCAGGGAGGTGCCGACCGCGACCAGCGTCAGCCCGATCACCGCCTCGCTGATGCCAAAGGTCCGCGCGATATTCACCGCGCCATCGACCAGCAGATCGGCGCCCAGCGGCAGGCCGACCAGGCCCAGCCCCAGAAACAGCGCGATCTTCCACCCCCGCATCGCCGGATCGACGCCTTCGAGGTCGTCCTCCTTTTCGGCCCGGTGCGCCTGCGCGGTGCGATAGTTGTCGGCCAGCATCAGCCCAAGCCCCGCCAGCAGGATCAGCGCGTGCCACCACACGATCGGCCCGATCAGCGCCAGCCCGATGAACAGCACGGTCGCGGCGAACATCGTGACATAGTCGCGCCGCAGGTTCATCCGGCTGGAATGGATGGTCGAGATGATCGCGGGGATGCCCAGCACCAGCAGGATATTGGCGATGTTGGACCCCACGACATTGCCCAGCGCGATGCCCGGCTGCTGCCGAATCACCGCCTGCACCGACACCAGCAACTCGGGCGCAGATGTGCCAAAGGCGACGACCGTCAGCCCCACCACCAGCGCCGGGATCCCCAACCGCAGCGCGAGGTTCACCGCCCCCTTGACCAGCACATCGCCGGCCAGCACGAGGATAAGCAGGCCAAGCCCGACATAGAGCCAATCCATTTATCCGTGATCCTTTCCGCAGGCACAGGGCCCCTTGCCGATCCGGAACCGCCCGCACCCCTTGCAGCGCGCGGCATCGAGCCGCGTCTTGCCGGGAAAGCGCAGCCGCCCGAACATGGCGAGCACCGCCATGCCGAGCAGGAACAGGATCATCACCTTGATGAGCATTCAGAGACCGAACCGGGCATAGGCGGCGCGATCCTCGATGGTGGCCAGCGCATCGCCCACCACCGCCGCGCCGAACCGCTGGAACAGCGACCGGCGCTGGCCATAACGGCGCAGGCGGACCTTGTCGCCAAAGCGGTCCTTGAGCACGGGCAGCAGATGGCCGACGCCGTCCGCCAGCCCCTGATCGACGGCCCTTTGCCCGACCCAGATCTGCCCGGTGAACAGATCCTCCGACGACTTGAGCCGCGACCCGCGCCGCGCCGTGACATGGTCGATGAAAAAGGCGTGCAGCTCTGCCAGCCACCCTTCGAGCCGCGCGATATCCTCGGGGTTCTCTGGCCGGAACGGGTCGAGCATCGACTTGGACCGCCCGGCGGTATGCACGCGCCGTTCGACACCGTAGCGCGCGATCAACTCATGCGCGCCAAAGCCCGCCGAAATCACCCCGATCGAGCCGACGATCGAGCCGCGATCGACGAAAATCTCGTCCGCCGCACAGGCGAGCCAGTAGCCACCCGAGGCCGCGACATCCTCGACAAAGGCGAAAACGGGGATCTTCTTCTCTTCCGCCAGGCGCCGGATGCGCGCGGCAATGAGCGAGGATTGCACCGGCGAGCCGCCCGGCGAATTGATCTCGAGCGCGACGGCGACGGGTTTGCCCCGCGCAAAGGCGCGCTCGATCACAGGGCCAAGGCTCGGGTCGTCGAGCCCGCGCGTGGAATTGGCGATCGTCCCCTGCAGCCGGATGACAGCGACGGTCGGATCGGATTTGAGAAAGGGGACAAAGCGCTTCATGCTGGTGATGTAGGCTGCGCCGCCCTGATGAACAAGCCGCGCGCGCGGCTTCATTGCCGGATGCGCCAGCCGGTGCGGAAAATCCACCACACGACGCCCATGCACAGCGCGGTAAAGCCCGCGATGGCCAGCAGGCTCACCCCGACCGGCACATCCGCCGCCCCGAAAAACGCCCAGCGAAAGCCCGAGATGAGATAGACCACCGGGTTGAACAGGGCGATGGTCTGCCAGATGTCGGGCAGCATCGAGATGGAGTAGAAACTGCCGCCCAGAAAGATCAGCGGCGTCAGGATCAGCAGCGGGATCAGCTGCAATTGCTGGAAATCGCCCGCCCAGATGCCGATGATGAAGCCCATCAGCGAAAAGCTGACGCAGGTGAGCACCAGAAACAGCACCATCGCCAGCGGATGCGCGATGGGCAGATCGACAAAGGCATAGGCGGTGGCAAGGATCACCAGCGCGATGATGAAGGATTTCGTCGCCGCGGCACCGACGTAGCCCAGCACGATCTCGAAATAGCTGACCGGGGCCGAGAGGATCTCGTAGATGGCGCCGACGAATTTCGGGAAGTAGATGCCGAAGGACGCGTTTGACACCGACTGCGTCATCACGGTGAGCATGATCAGCCCCGGCACGATGAAGGCGCCGTAGCTGACCCCCTCGACCGTGTCGATCCGGTTGCCGATGGCCGCCCCGAAGACCACGAAATAGAGCGAGGTCGAGATGACCGGAGAGATCAGCGATTCCATGATGGTGCGGAAGAACCGCGCCATTTCCTGCCGGTAGATGGCAATGACGCCCTGCGTGTTCATGCGCGCTCCTTGACCAGCCCGACAAAGATGTCCTCGAGGCTGCTTTGACGGGTGGCGAGGTCGGTCATCGTCAGGCCCGCCTCGCGCAGATCGGACAAAAGCGCCGTGATACCGGTGCGTTCGGCCTTTGTGTCATAGGTATAGATCAGGCTTTCACCGCCCTTGCCCAGCGCCAGCGCATAGGGCGCGAGCACGGCGGGGATGGCGGCGACCGGCGCGCCCAGCTGGATATGCAGCTCCTTGCGGCCCATCTGCGCCATCAGCTCTGCCTTGTCCTGCACCAGCAGGATCTCGCCCTTGTTGATGACGCCGACGCGGTCGGCGATGGCTTCGGCCTCTTCGATGTAGTGGGTCGTCAGGATGATGGTGACGCCCGCGGCCTTGAGGCTGGCCACCACCGCCCACATGTCCTTGCGCAGTTCGACATCGACCCCGGCGGTGGGTTCATCGAGAAACAGCACGCGCGGCTGGTGGCTGAGTGCCTTGGCGATCAGCACGCGCCGCTTCATCCCGCCCGAGAGCGTCATGATCTTGCTGTCCTTCTTGTCGAGGAGCGACAGGTCGGAGAGGATCTTTTCGAGATAGGCATCGTCACGCGGCTTGCCAAAAAGCCCGCGTGAGAAGCGCACGGTGTTGATCACACGCTCGAAGGATTCGAGGCTGATCTCTTGCGGCACCAGCCCGACCAGCGCGCGCGCGGCGCGGTAGTCGCGCACCACGTCATGCCCGCCGACCGTGACCGTGCCGGATGTCGGCTGCACGATGCCGCAGATGGTCGAGATCAGCGTCGTCTTGCCCGCGCCGTTGGGCCCCAGCAGCGCGATGATTTCGCCCTGCGCGATGTCGAGCGAGACGCCCTTGAGCGCCTGGAAGCCCGACGCATAGGTCTTGGTCAGGTTGCGCACGGATACGATGGGGGGCATGTGACCTCCGGTTCTGTCGGGCGCAGTCCTACCCTGCGCCGCGCTGCGCGCCAAGGGGGCAAGCCGGGCGCACCCGCCCCGGCCGCGGGTCGCGTGATGGCTGCGGAGGGGGGCTCTGCCCCCCGCTACGCTCCCCCCGGGATATTTGGGGCCAAAAGATGCAGGCAGGGGTGAGGCCGGGTCTCGGGCGGACCGCTCTGGCCTATGCCTGAATTTTGTCGCATTTCTGGCTATCATCCGACGCAATTCACGACTCAGCAGGCGGGCAGGTCATCAGCGGCGCGAACATCAGGCAAGGGACCCCCGACGCGCACCCGCCCTATCGGCCCGAAATCGACGGGCTGCGGGCGATCGCGGTGCTTTCTGTCGTGCTTTACCATTTCGGGGTGCCGGGGCTGCGCGGCGGGTTCGTCGGCGTCGATGTGTTCTTTGTCATTTCGGGGTTCCTGATCGGTGGCATCCTGTGGGGCGAGGCGCGGGCGCAGGGGCGGATCGCGCTGGGCCGCTTCTATCTGCGACGGGTGCGCCGGCTGGCGCCGGCCTTTTTCGCGATGGCCGCCGTCACCGCCATCTTTGCTGCGGTTGTGCTGCTGCCCTTCGAGTTCCGCGAATTCGGCAAATCGCTGATTGCCGCGACGGTCTGGCTGTCCAATGTGCTGTTCTACCGCGGGGCGGGCTATTTCGACATCGGCAACGAAAACAAGCCGCTGCTGCATACATGGTCGCTCGCGGTGGAGGAACAGTTCTACATCGTGCTGCCGTTGGCGCTCGTGGCCTTGCTGGCGCTGGGCGCGCCGCGACGGGTGATGATCGGCGCATTGGTGCTAGCCTGGGGTGTGTCGTTGCTGGGCTGTATCGCGCTGACGCCGTCGGCGCCTGGCGCGGCCTTCTACCTCTTTCCCTGGCGGGCCTGGGAATTGCTCTCGGGCGTGCTTCTGGCGGTCTGGGGGTATGAGCGGCGCGCGGAATGGGATTTCCATCCGGGCTTGTCCTGGGGCGGCCTCGGGCTGATCGCCGCCGCTGTGACATTGACCAGGGTCGATCTGGGGTTTCCGGGGTGGCAGGCGGTGCTGCCGGTGGTGGCCACGCTGATGTTGCTGGCGAACGGGGCGCAGGCCAATGCGGTCAACCGGGCGCTGCGCGCGCGCGGGCCGGTCTTTGTCGGGCTGATCTCCTATTCGCTCTATCTGTGGCACTGGCCGGTGCTCACCCTGTCGCGCTATTGGCGCGATGGCGCGGGAAGCCCCGCCGAGACGCTGGGTTGGCTCATGCTGTCGGTGGTACTGGCCATCGCCGCCTGGGCCCTGATCGAGCGGCCTGCGCGGGCTTATCTGTCGGGGCGGTTGTTGGTCGCGGGGTCGCTTGTCGCCGGGGCGGCGATGGTGGTGATCGGCGCGGGCGCCTATCTGCTCAACGGGATGCCGGGCCGGTTCGGCCCCGAGGCGCAGGTCCATATCGCGGCAGCCGGCGGGTTCATCCAGGACTGGAGCCGCTGTTCGACCGACAGCCAAGGGCCGCTCGCCGGGGTAGAGACCTGTGCCATCGGGCCTGAGGGGCCGCCTCAGGTCCTGATCTGGGGCGACAGCCATCTGCGCGCGGTTATGGACGGGCTGGCGCTCGCCGCGCTCGAGACCGGGACGCCAGGGCTCATCATCTGGCATGCCGGATGCCCGCCGCTCCTCGGTCTGAGCAAGGCAGAGAGTGCGGCGACAGCGGCCGAGGACGCCGATTGTGTCGCCGATACCGCAGCGCTGCGCGCGGCGATCCCCGGCATGGACAGTCTGCGCCGGCTGATCCTCGTCGGGCGCTGGGCCTATTATGCCAAGGGTAGCGGCACCGGGCGCGATGCGCACAACACCATCACGCTCGCCCCATTGCCGGGGTCGGGGCTGGCGGGCGACACGCAGGCTGCGCTTTATGCGGCGGCCTGGGGCCTGACGATCGCCGAGCTTGGCGGGCAGTTCGAACAGATCGCCGTGATGCGCCAGGTGCCCGAGATCGCGCATTATGACGCGCGCGACATCGCGCGCCGCATGGCACATGGCCGGCTGTCGGCGGGCGAGGCGGCAGGCCTGTTCACCACGCCCGACGATGTCATCGCCGCGCGGATGGCAGACGCAGAGGCGCCGATCGCGCAACTGGTTGCCGAAGGCCGCATCACGCTGATCGACCCCTGGCCCGCGATCTGCCCCGAAAAATGTTCGGTGATGCAGGGTGGGCGGTCCTGGTATTTTGACAACAACCACCTCAACCGGACAGGCGCGCTCGCCCTGCGCGGGCTGTTCTTTCCGGCGTTGACCGGCATCGCGCCATGACCGGACCCAAGGGGGATATCACCGACCGGATATGGGATGTGATCGTGATCGGCACGGGCATCGGGGGCGGCACCATCGGGCGGGCGCTGGCCGAGGCCGGGCAGTCGGTGCTGTTTGTCGAGGCCGGTCCGGCGGGATACCGGGCAGAGGAGACGCGGCTCGACCTTGCCATGGGCGACCCGGTGGCGCGCGCGCTGCGCGGGTTCTGGCCGGAGCCTGTCGCGGCGCGGATCGACGGGCGCGACAGGTCGGTGTTCGCGCCGCTGGGCCGGGGTGTCGGCGGATCGTCGGTCTTTTACGCGGCCACGCTGGAACGCCCCGCCGTGCATGACCTCGACGATCTGCCGGGCCGGCCGCACCCGACCGGCGGCTGGCCGGTAAGCGCGGCGCAGATGGCGCCGTGGTTTGACCGCGCGGCGACGATGTATCACCTCAGCGGGACACCCGACCCGCTGGACGACCGGCCCGCGCCAGCCCTCGCCCCGCCGTTGCCACCAACCCCGGCAGATGCGGCGATCATCGCCCGGCTGCAGCGGGGCGGGCTGCATCCCTACCAGTTGCACACGGCGCTGCGCCGCCTTGATGGCTGTGCCGCCTGTCTGGGCCGCAAATGCCCCCGGCCCTGCAAGATGGATGGCCGCTCGGCCGGGGTCGAGCCGGCGCTGGCCACCGGCCGGGCGGCGCTGCTCGACCATTGCGAGGTGACCGCGCTGCGCGGCGAGGCGGGGCAGATCACCCATGCCGAGGCGCTGCTGCACGGTCAGCCCGTCACGCTGCGCGCGCGCCGCTTTGTGCTGGCGGCAGGCGCCTTTGGCTCGCCCCGGCTGCTGCTCGCCTCGCGCGCAACGCATTGGCCCGAGGGCTGCGCCAATGCCAGTGGGCTGGTCGGGCGCAACCTGATGTTCCACCTCAACGAGATGTTCGCGATCTGGCCGGGCACCCGGTCAGCGGAACCGGGCAAGGCGGTGGGCCTGCGCGATTTCTACCATGTGCAGGGCCAGCGGCTGGGCATGGTGCAGGCGATGGGGATCACCGCCGCCTATGGTGAGATCGCGCATTTCCTGCGGTTGCGGGTGGCGGCCACCCGGCTGCACCGTCTTGCCGGGCTGACGCCGCTGCCGGCGATGGTCGCGGCACGGCTTCTGGGGCAGGCGCAGATCCTTGTCGGGCTGCTCGAGGATCTGCCCTATGCCGACAACCGCGTGACCTATGACGCCGCGCGGCCCCGGCGCATCGCCTTTGACTACCGCATCCACGAAGAGCTGCTGGCCCGGCGCAAGGTCTTTCGCCGGCTGATCCGGCGTGGTTTTGCCGGGATGCGTCCGCTCATGCTGTCGTGGGAGCCGGACCTGAACCTCGGCCATCCCTGCGGCACCTTGCGCATGGGGCACGACCCGGCGACATCGGTGCTCGACCCCGACTGCCGCGCACATGGGATCGACAACCTGCATGTGGTGGATGCCTCGTTTTTCCCCACCGCGATGGGCGTGAACCCGAGCCTGACCATCGCGGCGATGGCGCTGCGCGTCGCGCATGGCATGACGGAGGGGCGATGAGCGGCGATCTGACGGGCGGGCTGACGGGCGGGCTGACGGGTGGGCTGGCGGGCGGGCTGACGGGTGGGCTGGCTGTGGTGACAGGGGCGAGCGCGGGTCTGGGCCGGGCGCTGGCGGTGGAACTGGCGGCGCGCGGGATGCGTGTCGCGGGGCTGGCGCGGCGCGCCGATGCGCTCGAGGAAACAGCGGCGCTGGCGGGTGCCGGCTTTGTCGCCGTGCCGGTCGATGTGGCAGATGCGGTGGCGGTGCGCGCGGCCTTTGCCGGGCTCGTGACCGCGCAGGGCCCGGTGCGCGTGCTGGTGAACAACGCCGCCGTCTATCCGCGCCGCGACATCCTCGACGAGACGACCGAGAGTTTCGCGCAGACACTCGCCATCAATCTCGGCGGCACGCTGGCCTGCACGCTGGCAGCGCTGAAGGGAATGGTCGAAACCGGGCAGGGCCGCATCCTGAACGTCGCCACCTTTGCCGATGTCGCGCCCCTGCCCGCAAGCAGCGCCTATGCGGTGTCCAAGGGCGCCGCGCGGGTGCTGACCCGCGCGCTGGTGGCCGACCTCGGCGACCGCTTTCCCGGCATCGTCATCAGCGACTGGATGCCGGGGATGCTCGCCACCGGCATGGGCATCGCCGACGGGCTCGACCCCGCCGTGGCCGCGCGCTGGGGTGCGACGCTCGCGCTCTGGCACGACGCCACGCTCAACGGCACGGTCTGGGAGATGGACCAAGAGATCCTGCCGCCGCGCGGGATCAAGGGGCGCATCGCCGACCGCCTGCTCGGCCGGCGGCGCAAGGCGCGCAGGCTCTGACCGTGCCCCTTTCCGCGCGGCCCGTTGCAGGCTAGACCGCAGCGCATGGCCATCACATTTCCCTCGCTCAACGCCCTTCTCGATCACGGGTTCGACACGCTCATCGACGTGCGCAGCCCCGCCGAATATGCCGAGGACCATATCCCCGGCGCGATCAACCTGCCTGCGCTGTCGAATGCCGAGCGGATCGAGGTCGGCACGATCTACACGCAGATCAGCCCCTTTGCCGCGCGCAAGATCGGCGCCGCCATGGTCGCGCGCAACGTGGCGGCCCATCTCGAAGGGCCGCTCGCCGGGCATCACGGTGGCTGGCGCCCGCTGGTGCATTGCTGGCGCGGCGGGCAGCGGTCGGGGTCATTCGCGGGGATCCTCCAGCAGATCGGCTGGCGGGCCGACACCATCGCCGGCGGCTACAAGACCTACCGCGCGCTGGTGCGCGCCGCCCTCTACGACGATCCGCTGACGCACCGTCTGATCCTGCTCGACGGCTATACCGGCACCGCCAAGACCGCGCTGCTGCCCCGCCTCGCGGCGTTGGGCGCGCAGGTGATCGACCTCGAAGGGATGGCGGAGCACCGCGGCTCGCTGCTGGGGGGCAGC
>JAACUH010000115.1 GCA_009993005.1 Rhodobacterales bacterium | reverse complement strand
CATATGACGGGCCGCCTGATCGCCGTCGTCGGGCCTTCGGGCGTCGGCAAGGACAGCGTGATGCAGGGGATCGCTGCGGCCTCGCCTTCGGCCGAAACGGTGCAGCGGGTCATCACCCGCGCCCCGGACGCAGGCAGCGAGCATTTCATGGCGGTTAGCGTCATGCGTTTCGAGGAGATGCGCGCTGCGGGCGCTTTCTGCCTGTCATGGGGCGCGCATGGCCTGCATTATGGCATCCCGGACAGGGTGCGCAGCCAGGTCGCCGGCGGCGCGGAACTGCTCGTGAACCTGTCACGCGGTGTCCTGCCCGAAGCGCACCGCATGTTTCCCGGCCTGCTTGTCCTGAACCTCACGACCTCACCCGAGGTGCTGGCGCAACGGCTGGCCGGACGTGGCCGCGAAAGCGCGGACGAGATCGAACGTCGGTTGGCGCGGGCGCATTTCGCCCTGCCCGAGGGCATCAATGCGGTGGAGTTGCGCAACGACGGCCCCCTTGAGCAGACCGTTGCGCAGGCTTTGGCCGTTGTTCACCCGGTCAAGGTGTAGCGATGCAGCACTTCGAACCGGCCATCCGTACGTTCGCCGCAGAGGCAGACCTCGGCCAGCGCAAATGGCTTCGGCAGTGCCGGCAGACAGGCGCGGATCTGCGACTCGACGCCGTCGATCGCGTCGGCGGGCACCTTGCCGGTCAGGGTCAGGTGAAAACGGAATTGGTCAAATACATAAGGATAGCCCCAGCGCGTCAGGTAAGCCACCTGCGCCGCGGTCAAGTCGCCCTTGCGCCGTTTGTCCAGTTCAGCCTCAGAGGCAGGCGCACGAAACCGGTCCAGTTCGGTCACGCAGGCAGCCGCCACCTGCGCGATACCCATGGTGTCGCCCGTGGGTGTGAGGGCGAACCAGTGCCCCAGCCGGGTCAGCACCAGCCCGTCCGCCTGCGCGGGGGCGACGCGGATCGCAAGATCGGCCAGGGCGGCGCGCAAACCGTCCAAGGTCATGCCATCCGAGAGCCGGAACGGAGGCTTGAGTGTGCCGTGAAATCCGTATTTTCGCGGTGCAGCGGTCAGCGCCTCGATGTTTGGCACGGCGGGTTGCACCACGGCCCGGCCACCCTCAACCTGCCAGCCCAGCCAATGCGCACCGAAATCGGCAAACGCGCCCGGCGGGGGCGCATAGTAAACAGCAAAACGGGAATGGTTTGACATGAATTCTCCGATCTTTTTCGGCGCTTTGACACAGTCTCATGACGCCTCTGTGTCAGGCTCGGCCTGCCTTGCCAATGCCCGGCTGATTCTTCCTGAACACGAGATGACCGGCGCCGTGACGGTCGAGAACGGCCTGATCACCGCCATCACCGAAGGTGACACCGTGCCCGCCGGGGCCATTGACTGCGGCGGCGATTGCGTCACGCCGGGGCTTGTCGAGTTGCACACGGACAATCTCGAACGCCACATGGAGCCCCGCCCGGGCGTCGACTGGCCGCATGTCTCAGCGATGCTGGCCCATGATGGCGAACTGGCCTCGACTGGGATCACCACCGTGTTCGACGCCATGCGTGTCGGCTCGATCCATTCCGGCAAGGGGCGCTATGAAAAATATGCGCGGGGCCTTGCCTCCGAGATGATGGCGCTCCGGGCGTCCGGCGGGCTGCGGATCAGCCATTTCCTGCACCTTCGGGCCGAGATCTGCTCGGAAACGCTCCTCGATGAGCTGGCGGAGTTCACCCAGGACGACCGTGTCGGCATCGTCAGCCTGATGGACCACACACCCGGCCAGCGGCAATTCCGCGACATCTTGAAGCTCAAGCAATACGTCGCCAAGAAACGCAACATGACCGACCAGGACTTCGCCGAGCACGTGGCGCAACTTCAGGGGCTGCAGGCCGAACACGGCGCACGGCACCTGGGCGGTGCAGTCAAAGAGGCGCAGCGTCTGGGGGCCGTGCTGGCCAGCCATGACGACACCACCCAAGCGCAGGTGGCCGAATCCGCCCGTCACGGCGTCGGCTTTGCCGAGTTCCCGACCACCGTCGAGGCGGCGCAGGCTTGTCGCGAGAACGCCATAGCCATCATGATGGGCGCACCGAACATCATCCGGGGCGGATCGCATTCCGGCAATGTCTCGGCCCTCGCACTGGCCGAATCCAACCTTCTGGACATCGTGTCGTCAGACTATGTGCCATCTGCCCTGCTCTTGGCCGCCTGGCGGCTGGCCGCGCTCTGGAAGGACTTGCCACGCGCCATGCGCACGGTCACACAGGTTCCTGCGCGCGCCGCAGGGCTGACTGATCGTGGCGAAATCCGCGTTGACCTGCGGGGCGACCTGCTGCGCATCTCAAACCTGCACGACACACCAATCCTGCGCGGGGTCTGGAGCCGGGGGCGGCAGGTGGGCTGAACGCCGCCCGACGCCGCGCGGGAATACTGCCGCGGTCGGTTGCCAGCCGCTGCGATAGGTCGGGCCGACCTTTGCGTGCTTCGAAAGCAATGCGCGCGCTCCTGGCGGGAACCGACACCTGTGACGCGTTCATTCCCCTGTTTTTCACGGCAGGTGACGCGCTTCGGTTCGATTGGAGTGCGGAATATGTCCTGTTGGGCGGTGCCGAGCAAAAGATCCGCGTGGCCCATTTCCGGCTATGTCACTGCCACAAGCCATTTGTTGTGGCCTATATGAACGAGAAGCAGGAGATGGTGCTTGATGCCTTTGTGCGGGCGCTGTCGTTCTTCGGCGGCGCCCCGCGCCGGGTGATCATTGATAATCCCAAAACCATGGTGACTTATGTCTCACGGTCGAAGGACCGGATTTTTCATCCTCGTTTTCTGGCCTTG
>JAACUH010000114.1 GCA_009993005.1 Rhodobacterales bacterium | reverse complement strand
ATCGTTTGCCGACTTCATCGCAGCCGGCGCTGGCAATGATGTCGTGAGTGGTGGTGGAGGCGACGACGTCATTCTTGGTGAGGCGGGCGACGACTTTCTGCTGGGCGGCAGCGGCAACGACACACTGCTTGGCGGCGACGGCGATGACAAACTGATTGGCGGATCCGGCGACGATCTGCTGCGCGGCGGCCCTGGGAACGATACGCTGATCGGTGATGCGGGAAATGACCGCCTCTACGGCGGCCAGGGCGATGACCGTCTCGTCGGCGGAGCAGGCGACGATGTGCTGCGCGGCGGCGTCGGCAATGATGAACTCCTGGGCGGGGATGGAGACGATGAGCTTCGCGGCGGCGCCGGTGACGACCTGCTTGACGGCGGCGCAGGCGACGACACGCTGAGAGGCGGTCAGGGTGACGACACGCTGAGAGGCGGAGCAGGCGACGATACGTTGCGAGGGGGTGACGGATCGGACTTTCTCGACGGCGGCGATGGTGACGACATTCTGAAGGGTGGCGCCGGCGACGACTGGCTGGCGGGCGGCGCGGGCGACGACATGCTCGATGGCGGTCAGGGCGACGACATTCTGTTCGGCGGCACCGGACAGGATCTGTTCGTATTCTCAGGCGGCGCCGATGTCATCATGGACTTCGAGGATGGCGACCTCCTTCAGATATCCAAATCGGTCGGCGGACAGGCGATCGAGTCGCTCGATTCTCTCACCGACTTCGCGATCGACCTGGATGGTTCGACCTTGCTTGACTTCGGCAACGGCGACAGCGTTCTGCTCAATGGCGTCTCGTACGACAGTCTCGCCGCCGAGCCTGGAAAGTTCATTTCGCTGGTTTAACAGCCAACTTAAGCATAGCGCCGGCAGGTGGATAAAACCTGCCGGTGAAGACCAAGATTTGTTCATGGTCGCGATGGTGCAGGTATGAGTATTCACATAAACAGGCCGCAGCAAGCGCAGCGCGCCGTAACCCTGTGCGACCCGCCGCCGACGCAGGCCTTCCTCGTCACAATAGCGAGGGATGTAAGCGGCATCGTTTTTGATCGACCTGCGCACGCTGCGCCGACGGACAGACGCGAGCGTCTGGCCGTGTTGTCCGGCGATGGCGCCGTGAGCGGACCGGTCATCTCGACGGAGCTCGAGATGCAGCGCGGCGCCGTCCGCCACCTGGCGCTCATCGAGACAGCGGCGGAGCGCCTCGCGACTGCGGGCGTTGCGGTGCTGCGCGGGGACCGGCGCATCGCGACGCTGGACGCCGACTGGCTGCAGTCTCCGGTCCGGGCGTCCTCCGCCCTGTTTCATGATCTCGCATTCGCCGGGCGCACGCGTCTGCTGAAACTTCTACTCGCGAACGCCGCCTCGCTTTTTCGTATCGGCGAGGACCCCGCCTTTGCGCAGACGGTCGCCGATCTCGTTGGTCAGACAGCCATCCCCGAAGTTCGGGTCGAAAGCATGTGCGAGATCGGACGTGGCGTTGTTCTCACGCTTTTGCTGGACGATGAACAACGCGATACGCGCAACGCTCACTTTGCCCTGATCATGTCAGGCCGCGCAGGTCTGGTGAGCAATGCAAAATCGCTCCACGATGGCGCCCGCGGCAGCGAACGGGTTCATGTTTGTTTGCCTCGTGCTCCAGGCAGATATTCTCGCCTGATCGGATTCTGTGGCGCAACAACGCCATTCATGGCCAACCTCGATCCTCTGCGGGTCATACCCTTCGCCCAATGGCTGCGCCGCGCCTCACCGGCGGCGCAGACATGGGGGCATCAGCGCCTTCAAGCGTCGGTTCAGCCTGACGCCTGGGCGCGCGCTCTTGGCGATGCGCTGGCGTCTGGCGTCGAGGCGGCTCCAGAGTTCAATTTGCGGTCTGTTTCAGGCACCGAAGCGGGGGTCTTGCTGGCGGCGGATATCACCGACCCCCTTGGCCAAGTGCGCGGCGTCGTCGTTGAACGAGACGAAGCGCGGGTTGAAATCGCCATAGACACACTGGCCGGCGGCCCGCTGATCGCCGCGACAACGCCTCTTTGCGGCTTCTTCGAGGTGCGCCGAGAGGGGCCGCACATCAGACCCTCGCGGATCCGCCTCGCCTATCACAGCGGCCGCCTGCAGACGGTTTTCGAAGAAAGGATCCCTGCGTTTTCCGGAACGCCCGACGCGGCGCTTGCGCGCCCGGGAGCCGGCGAAAGCCTGAACGCCGCAATGCACCGCGCAGCGCCAGCGATAGGCCGCGCCATGGCAACGCGCGCGCGCCCACTGATCGCAGTCCGCACGACGCGGTTCGGCAGAGGCGCCGACAGATGCAGGCTTACCATCGTCGCACCGATGCCCTCAGATCCCGATGTGTTGCGCGCCCGATCTGCAACGGTGTTCGCCGCGGGCGGCGTCGACGTCGCCTTCGTCTATCACTGGGCGGCTCACGCAGATGACGCGGCGCGGATGGCCGCCATCGAAGACGTTCATGCCCTGCACAATGCGCCGTATCTCGCTGTGGTGACCGAGCCGCACCGGACTGACGCAGAACGCCTGCAAGCCGCCCTGCGCGCGACCCGCGGACCTGTCATCGTGCTCGGACCGTCGGTCCTGCCGACCTCGCCCGGATGGCTTCGCGCCTGGTCGAGAAGCCTTGCCCCTTCATCGCCGGTTTCGGTCATCGGCGCTACGCTTCTGTCTGCACATGGCGGTGTTCTGGACGCCGGCGGGCGCGTGTCGGTCAATCAGGCGGGCGGGCTCGTGGTCACGCCCAGAACCCTTAGTCCCCAGACCAGGCGCGGCGTCGGAGACGCCACCGGCGGTAGGCGCACAGCGCCGACAGGCTGGGCGAGCGCCGCCGCC
>JAACUH010000079.1 GCA_009993005.1 Rhodobacterales bacterium | reverse complement strand
CGAGCGCGCGCTTGACCTTCATCATGTCGAGCACCGGGATGCCCTCGGTGATGCAGACGATCAGCGGGATTTCGGCGTCGATCGCCTCGAGGATCGAGTCGGCGGCAAAGGGGGGCGGGACGTAGATCACGCTCGCATTGGCGCCGGTGACCGCGATGGCCTCGTGCACCGAGTTGAACACCGGCAGGTCGAGATGCGTGCTGCCGCCCTTGCCCGGTGTGACGCCGCCGACCATCTTCGTGCCATAGGCGATGGCCTGTTCGGAGTGGAACGTGCCCTGCGAGCCGGTGAAGCCCTGGCAGATGACTTTGGTATTCTCGTCGATCAGGATCGCCATTTTTCAGCCTTTGTGTTGTTTGCGCCCCGCCCGTCGCGGCCGGGGCGCGCAGTGTCTGCTCAGCCGCCCCAGGGCGACTGGCGTTGCGGGTTGCAGCGGACCGGCACGCCCTGGCCGCCCGCGAGAAAGGTGGACGCATCCGCGCCGCAGCCCTGCGACACGCCGATCGCGTGCACGCCGACAGGGCCGCCGCCGCAGGCGGCCAAGAGGGCTGCGAGGCCGAATGCGGCGATGACGCGCGCCGCGCGGGTGAGTGTCTGTGTCATATGGTCTGCCCTTTCCATCCGTTGGCTGAGGTGCAGGCAGCCGATGCCGCCCTGCGCGCAGCCAACACCGGACAGAGTGAAGGCGGGGTTAATGCCGTCGCAGGTCGCAATCCCATGTCGAAAATCACTCGGCAAAGGTAAAGCGCACGTTGCTGGTGCCCTCGTCATGGCAGACCGGGTCATTGCCCGAGGATGTGACCTCGGCCACCACGCCCGCGATCCGCAGGGCCGAGCATTCGCCGCCCACCCCTTCGAACCCGGCGAGGCCGCCAACCACCATCAGCGCCATCATCGCGTCATTGGTGCCGGTGGTCTCTGACGTGACATCGCAGATCGCGCCATCGTCATAAAGCGTGACCGCGTAATCGGCCTCGGGCGAGGTCAGCGTCGTGACCTGCATCTCTGTGTCGTCCTCACGCACAAATCCCTTTTCGACCAGCGCATCCACGACCGGGTCGGTGGCGCCGCCACCCAGAATGCAGATCGCATAGGGCGCGGCGAGCGGTTGTTCCCTGGCCACGGTGCCATTGGCGACCATGCCCAGCATCATGGTGTCAGCAGAGGCCGCGGTGGCCAGCAGCCCGGAAAAGGCGGTGAGGATGAAAAGGCGTGTCATGATCCGTTGTCCTTCGCTTCAGCCCTTGACCGCCTTGACGATCTTCTGCGCGGCGTCGCTGAGGTTGTCGGCCGCAATCACGTTGAGGCCGGAGTTGCGGATGATGTCCTTGCCCAGCTCCACATTCGTGCCCTCGAGCCGCACGACCAGCGGCACCTTGAGCCCGACCTCGGTCACGGCGGCGATCACGCCCTCTGCGATCACGTCACAGCGCATGATGCCGCCAAAGATATTGACGAGGATACCTTTGACGTTCGGGTCCGAGGTGATGATCTTGAACGCCTCGGTCACCTTTTCGCGGGTCGCACCGCCGCCCACGTCGAGAAAGTTCGCAGGCTCCGCGCCATAAAGCTTGATGATGTCCATCGTGGCCATCGCAAGACCCGCGCCATTGACCATGCAGCCGATCTCGCCATCCAGCGCGATATAGTTGAGGTCGAATTTCGACGCGGCCAGCTCCTTGGGGTCTTCCTCCGTCTCGTCGCGCAGGGCGGCGATGTCGGCGTGGCGGTAGATGGCGTTGCCGTCAAAGCCCATCTTGGCATCGAGGCATTTCAGATCACCCTTGTCGGTCACGATCAGCGGGTTGATCTCGAGCATCTCCATGTCCTTGTCGGTGAAGAGCCTGTAGAGCGTGGCCATCAGCGCCACGCATTGCTTGACCTGATTGCCGGTCAGCCCCAGCGCGAAGGCGATGCGCCGCCCGTGGAAGGCCTGATAGCCCGTCGCGGGATCGACCGAGAATGTGATGATTTTCTCAGGGGTGTGGGCGGCGACCTCTTCGATGTCCATGCCGCCTTCGGTCGAGCAGACAAAGGCGATGCGGCTGGTGGCACGGTCCACGAGGATGGCGAGGTAAAGCTCGGTCTCGATGCCAGAACCGTCCTCGATATAGATCCGGTTCACGGTCTTGCCGGCGGGGCCGGTCTGATGCGTGACCAGCGTGCGGCCCAGCATCTTTTTCGCTTCCTGCGCGGCCTCTTCGACCGATTTCGTCAGACGCACACCGCCTTTTTCGCCAGCGTCGGCCTCCTTGAAATGGCCCTTGCCGCGGCCGCCGGCGTGGATCTGCGCCTTGACCACCCAGAGCGGGCCGTCAAGCTCGCCCGCCGCGGTCTTGGCATCCTCGGCGCGCAGCACCGGGCGGCCGTCGCTGACCGGGGCGCCATAGCTGCGCAACAGGGCCTTGGCCTGATATTCGTGGATGTTCATCTGTCGGGTTCCTTGCCGCTGCTGCGCCGTTTGACGCCTTGAACCACAATAGGCATCAGCAAAGAACAAGGATTTAACGGCGATGGCCCAAAAACCGACATTTGTGATCACACGTTTTCAGGGTGTGATCACAAAGCTGGAGTCAGAGCGGCAACGGGTGATTCGCGTCAGTTCAGGATGACCATGTAGAGCCCGGCATCCAGTGGGGGATCAGCACATCACCGCGCAGCACACCGTCAAGCGCGGCCATCGCGGCGCGGCCTTCGGTCACGCGGGCAATCGCCTCGGCCGGGTGAAAGGCGAGGACGGTTTCCGGGAGGCCCGACAGCAGATGCGCATAGGCCGCGAGCCAGGCCGCATCGGCGGTGTCAAAGCGCACGCTCACGCCGTTGAGCGGTGCGCCGGATCCGCCCCCGCGCCCGAGGCCCGCCACATCGAGCACGCCCTCGCAAGCACCGCGCCTGCCGTTCATGTCGATGTCGAACCACAGGTCATCGGTGCGGGTCGTGACGCCCACGGCATCGTCCTCCCCGGTCCGGTCGAGCGTGGCGAGCGCGCCGGCCATGTCCTGCGTGATGCCCTGAAACAGCGCCTCGACCATGGCGGGGTCAAAGGGTTCTGGCGTTAGGTTTTCCGCAAACGAAAAGAGGCGCCCGGGCGGGGCGCCTCTGGATCGTCGCTTATCGGGCAGGTTCAGGCGAGCGAGGCGTCGATGCTCTTGCAGGCGGCCACGAGGCCTTTGACGGCATCGACCGACTTGGCGAACATCGCCTGCTCCTCGGCGTTCATCTTGATCTCGACCACGCGCTCGATCCCGCCGGCGCCGATCACGGTCGGCACGCCGACATAGAACCCGTCGAGCCCATAGGCCCCATCGACATGCGCCGCGCAGGGCAGCACGCGCTTCTGGTCCTTGAGATAGGCCTCGGCCATCTCGATCGCGCTGGTGGCGGGCGCATAGAAAGCGCTGCCGGTTTTCAGCAGGCCCACGATCTCGGCCCCGCCGTCACGGGTGCGCTGCACGATGGCGTCGAGCTTCTCCTGCGAGGTCCAGCCCATCGCCACGAGGTCGGGCAGCGGGATGCCGGCCACGGTCGAATAGCGCGTCAGCGGCACCATCGTGTCGCCATGCCCGCCCAGCACAAAGGCGGTCACGTCGCGCATCGAGACGCCGAATTCGACCGCGAGGAAATGACGAAAGCGCGCCGAATCGAGCACGCCCGCCATGCCGCAGACCATGTGGTGCGGCAGGCCGGAAAACTGGCGCAGCGCCCAGACCATCGCGTCGAGCGGGTTGGTGATGCAGATCACAAAGGCGCCCGGCGCGTGTTTGCCGATGCCTTCGCCCACGGCTTTCATCACCCGCAGGTTGATGCCCAGCAGGTCATCGCGGCTCATCCCCGGCTTGCGCGGGACACCCGCCGTGACGATGCAGACATCCGCGTCCGCAATGTCCTCGTAGGAATTGGCGCCCTTGAGCGTGGCGTCGAACCCTTCGGACGGGCCCGATTGCGCGATGTCAAGCGCCTTGCCTTGCGGGGTGCCCTCGGCAATGTCGAAGAGCACGACATCGCCGAGTTCCTTGAGTGCCACGAGATGGGCGAGGGTGCCGCCGATCTGTCCGGCGCCGATGAGCGCGATCTTGGGTCTGGCCATGGGGAAGGGTCCTGATTGCAGGTTGAGATCGCCGCCTTGCCTAAACCTCTGTCCCCGGTCGCGCAAGTCCGCTGCAATGCGGCGACGCCGGCCTCAGGCGCCCGGATCGGTGTTCGCCCCCCCCTCGGCCAGATATTCATAGGCCTGACCGGCCGCGACCAGACAGGTCATCCCTGCGGCATTGGTGACGGTGATCGTCCAGGACCCGGTCTCGGCCGAGGCGAAGGTTTCGACCACGGTATTGTTGGGGGCGAGGCCGATCGACTGGCGGCTTTCGCCATAGCCGGTCGCAAGCCGTTCCACGATCAGCGCGCGCGGGCCACAGGTGCCTTGCTGGGCATGGGCCGGCAGGGCAAGGACGCAGGCAAGGACGGCGGCAAGAACGGCGGCAGGGACGGCGGCAAGGACGGCGGCAGGGACGGCGGCAAGGACGGCGGCAGGGACGGCGGCACGAACGGCGGCACGAACGGCGGCAGGGCCGAAGGACAGTGGCAGAAATGTCGGTTTCATTGTCATTCCCTTTTCTGTGCGGCCGTTCCGCTGGGCGGCGGCCGGAATGCAAGCTTGGCGTCGCTGATGTCCCGTGGTCCTGTCTCTTGCGATCTCGTTGCGCCAAATCTGCCAGCGGACCCGTCAAGAAATGGTTAACGCGGCGTTCGCCATCTTTGGCTCATGCTGCGGCGCAGCAGAAATCGGCTTGAAACATCGCAACAAACCGGGCCATCAAGGCGCAACAATATTGCGAGGACGAATCATGGTGACCCGCCCCTGCCGCTCGGCGCTCTATATCCCCGGTTCGAAACCGCGCGCGCTGGACAAGGCGCGCGGCCTGCCCGCCGACGCGATCCTCTTTGACCTCGAGGATGCCGTCGCACCCGACGAAAAACCCGCCGCGCGTGACACGCTGGCGGCAGAGCTGCGCGCGGGCGGCTACGGGGCGCGGTTGCGGATCGTGCGGATCAACGCGCTCGAGACGCCCTGGGGCGCCGAGGACGCCGCGATGGCGGCCGCGACCCCCTGCGACGCGGTGCTGTTGCCCAAGGTGGGCAGCCCCGCCGACCTCGACGCCGCCGCGGCCCTGCTGCCGGGCATCGCGCTCTGGGCGATGATGGAGACGCCGCGCGGCATCCAGAACGCGCCCGCCATCGCCGCGCATCCGGCGCTGGCGGGGATGGTAATGGGCACCAATGATCTGGCCAAGGATCTGGGCTCGCGCACACGCGCCGCGCTGATGACCGCCTTGCAGATCTGCCTGCTCGCCGCGCGGGCGGAGAGGCGGGTGATCCTCGACGGGGTCTATAACGCCTTTCGCGACCCCGAGGGCCTTGCCGCCGAATGCGCCGCGGGGCGTGACATGGGCTTTGACGGCAAGACGCTGATCCACCCCGACCAGATCGCCGCCGCCAATGCGGCCTTTGCGCCTTCGCCCGAGGAGGTGGACCTCGCCCGCCGCCAGATCGCCGCATGGCAGGCCGCGCAGGCGCAGGGGCAGGGCGTGGCGGTGGTGGACGGGCGCATCGTGGAGAACTTGCATATTGTGACCGCGCGGGCGACCTTGGCCAGGGCTGAGGCAATCACGGCATTGGAGGCGATATGATCTGGCTGATTCTCGGACTGCTTTTGTGGAGCGGTTCGCATCTGTTCAAACGGCTCGCGCCGGACGCGCGCGCGGGTCTGGGCGACAAGGGCAAGGGGCTGGTCGCGGTGGCCTCGCTCGCCGGGATCGTGCTGATGGTGATCGGCTACCGCGCGGCCGAGGGTGCGGTGTTCTGGGGCAAGACCCCGGCCATGACGGGCATCAACAACCTGCTGATGGTGCTGGCCTTTTACCTCTATGCCGCGAGCGGGGCCAAAACCTGGATCACGACAAGGATCCGCCATCCGCAACTGACCGCAGTCAAGGTCTGGGCGGTCGCGCATCTGCTCGTCAACGGCGACGTGCCGTCTTTCGTGCTTTTCGGCGGGCTGCTGGCCTGGGCGGTCGCATCGGTCGTGCTGATCAACCGGGCGCAGCCGGTCTGGCTGCGCAACCCGCCCGCGCCGATGGCCAAGGAGGTGACGGCGGTCGTGGCGACGGTCGTCGTTGTGGCGATCGTGAGCGCGATCCACAGCTGGCTGGGCTATTGGCCCTTCGGAGGGTAATGCGTTGAAACTCTACCGTTTCCTGACCGAGGACGACACCTCGGCCTTTTGCCACAAGGTCAGCGCGGCCTTGTCGAACGGCTGGGCGCTGCACGGCAGCCCGACCTATGCCTTTGACGCGGCCAATGGCGTGATGCGCTGCGGGCAGGCGGTGGTCAAAGAGGTCGAAGGCGACTATGCGCCCGACCTCAAGCTGGGGCAGCAATGAAAACCGGCGCGGGGCGATTTTTCGAGGATTACACGGTCGGGCAGGTGATCGACCATGCCGTGCCGCGCACGCTCTCGGGCGGCGAGCGGGCGCTCTATCACGCGCTCTATCCCGCGCGCCATGCGCTGACCTCGTCGGATGCTTTCGCGCAGGCCTGCGGGCTGGCGGCGGCGCCCTTCGACGACATGGCGGTGTTCCACACGGTTTTCGGCAAGACGGTGCCCGACATCTCGGTCAATGCGGTCGCCAACCTGGGCTATGCGGAGGGGCGCTGGCTCTGCCCGGTCTGGCCGGGTGACACGCTCACCGCGTCGAGCCAGGTGATCGGCCTGCGCGCCAATTCCAACGGCACCTCCGGCGTGGTCTGGGTGCGCACCACGGGTCACAACCAGCATGGCGTGCCGGTGCTGAGCTATGTGCGCTGGGTCATGGTGCGCCGGCGCGGCGGGCCCGACCCCGCGCCGGTGGTGCCCGACTTCGCCACCGCAGTGGATGCCCGCAATCTGGTGATCCCGGCGGGGCTCGATTTCACCCGCTATGACTTTGCGCAGGCGGGCGAGCCTCACCGCTGGGGCGATTACGCGGTGGGCGAGGTGATCGACCATGTGGACGGCGTCACCATCGAAGAGGCCGAGCACATGCTCGCCACCCGGCTCTGGCAGAACACCGCCAAGGTGCATTTCGACGCCGGCCAGCGCGCTGACGGGCGGCGGCTGATCTATGGCGGGCATGTCATCTCGCTCGCCCGTGCGCTGTCCTTCAACGGGCTTGCCAATGCGCAACTGGTGGTGGCGCTGAACGGGGGAAACCATGTGAACCCCTGCTTTGCCGGCGATACCCTGCGCGCCTGGAGCGAGGTGCTCGACCGCGCCGAAACCACAGCGCCGGGCGTCGGCGCGTTGCGCCTGCGGCTGGTGGCCACGCGGGGCGGGGCGGCCGGGGCGCTGCGCGGGGCCGATGGCAAATATCTGCCCGATGTGCTGCTCGACCTCGATTGCTGGGTACTCATTCCGACGTGACCGCAATTGTGATCACAATTTTCAAAACTGTGATCACAAGAGCCGTTTTTACCGCTACCAGCGACAAAATAACCTTTGGACAGAGGTTGCCGACAGGTGACTCTGTTCACACAATGGGTCTATGGAGAGGGCAAACACCCGCCCGGCACCGCCGCGCATCTGTTTGAGGAACTGTCAGTCAAGGATTTGGACATGGCCGATGTGAACCGGGGCAACCGCCCGCTTTCGCCGCATATCACGATTTACCGCAAGCAACTCACAGCGGTCACGTCGATCCTGACGCGGATCACCGGGATCGGGCTGATCGTCGGCGCGCTGCTGGTCGTATGGTGGCTGGCTGCCGCGGCGAACGGGCCCGCGGCCTTTGCCCGCGCCGATGGCGTGATCACAAGCTGGTTCGGCAAGCTCGTGATGCTCGGCTCGATCTGGGCTCTCTGGTATCACAGCCTCGCCGGGCTACGTCACCTGATCTGGGACAGCGGGCGGATGCTCGAGATCAGCAAGGCGGAAAAGCTGGGCTGGGCAGTGATCATCGGGTCGGGGGTGCTCACCCTGCTGACCGTGGCAATCCTCTGAAAGGGGCGCAAGAATGGCCTATCTGACTGATCGCAAACGCGCCACCGGCCTCGGCTCTGCCAAGTCGGGCACCCATCACCACTGGCACATGACCGTCACCTCGGTGATGCTGCTGGGGCTCGTGCCGCTGTTCGTCTTTACCCTCGGCACCGTCATCGGCGAACCGCACGCCACCGTTGCCGCCTATTTCGCGCGCCCCTTTCCGGCGCTGGTGGCGGGGCTGGCCCTGCTGGTGGGCTTCGTGCATTTCAAGAACGGCATCCAGTCCGCGATCGAGGACTATTCGCACGGGCTCTGGCGCAAGGGCCTGCTGATCGCCACCACATCCCTGAGCTACACTGCCGCGGCTGTCGCGATCTTCGCGCTGATCCGTCTGGCCCTTTGAGACATCGGAGCATCTGAGCATGGCTGCATATGAGTATGAGACCCACACCTATGACGTGGTTGTCGTAGGCGCCGGCGGCGCGGGGCTGCGGGCGACGCTGGGGATGGCCGAACAGGGGCTGCGCACGGCCTGCATCTCCAAGGTGTTCCCGACCCGGTCGCATACGGTGGCCGCGCAGGGCGGCATCGCGGCGAGCCTTGGCAACATGGGGCCCGATAGCTGGCAATGGCACATGTTCGACACCATCAAGGGGTCGGACTGGCTGGGCGACATGGATACGATGGAATATGTCGCGCGCGAGGCGCCCAAGGCGGTCTATGAGCTGGAACATTACGGCGTGCCCTTCAGCCGCAACGAAGAGGGGCAGATCTACCAGCGCCCCTTTGGCGGGCACACGACCGAATATGGCGACGGCGTGCCGGTGCAGCGCGTCTGCGCCGCCGCCGACCGGACCGGCCACGCGATCCTGCACACGCTCTATGGTCAGAGCCTCAAGCAGAAGGCCGAGTTCTACATCGAATATTTCGCCATCGACCTGATCATGTCCGAGGATGGCCGCTGCACGGGCGTCGTGGCCTGGAAGCTCGACGACGGCACGATGCATGTGTTTTCGGCCAAGATGGTCGTTCTGGCGACCGGCGGCTACGGCCGCGCCTATTTCAGCGCGACGAGCGCGCATACCTGCACCGGCGACGGCAACGGCATGGTGGCACGCGCGGGGCTGCCGCTGCAGGACATGGAGTTCGTGCAGTTCCACCCGACCGGCATCTATGGCGCGGGCTGCCTGATCACCGAGGGCGCGCGGGGCGAGGGCGGCTACCTCACCAATTCCGAGGGCGAACGCTTCATGGAGCGTTACGCGCCGACCTTCAAGGATCTGGCGAGCCGTGATGTGGTCAGCCGCTGCATGACGATCGAGATCCGCGAAGGGCGCGGCGTGGGCCCGAACAAGGACCACATCCACCTCAACCTCAACCACCTGCCGCGCGAGATGCTGGCCGAACGCCTGCCCGGCATCTCGGAAAGCGCGCGGATCTTTTCCGGGGTCGATGTGAACAAGGCGCCGATCCCGGTGCTGCCGACGGTGCATTACAACATGGGCGGGATCCCCACGAATTACTGGGGCGAGGTGCTCAACCCTACCGCCGACAACCCCGACGCCGTGGTGCCCGGCCTGATGGCCGCGGGCGAGGCCGCCTGCGCCTCGCTGCATGGCGCGAACCGGCTCGGCGCGAATTCGCTGATCGACCTTGTGGTGCTGGGCCGTGCCGCCTCGATCCAGGCGGGGCGCGTGGTGAGCCCCGACAGCCCGAACCCGCCGCTCAACCCGGCCCAGATCGACCGCGCCTTTGACCGCTTTGACGGGCTGCGCCATGCCAAGGGCACGGTCGGCACCGCCGAGTTGCGGCTCGAGATGCAAAAGACGATGCAGGCGGATGCGGCCGTGTTCCGCACCTCGAAAACGCTGGCGGAAGGCGTGGACAAGATGACGGCCGTCGCGGCCAAGGTCGATGATCTGGCGGTGTCCGACCGCTCGCTCATCTGGAACTCGGACCTGATGGAAACGCTGGAGCTGACCAACCTGATGCCCAACGCGCTGGCCACCATTGTCGCGGCCGAGGCGCGCAAGGAAAGCCGCGGCGCGCATGCGCATGAGGATTTCCCCGACCGCGACGACGTGAACTGGCGCAAGCATTCGCTGGCCCATGTCGATGGCAACAAGGTCAGCCTGAGCTACCGGCCGGTGCATACCGATCCGCTCACGAGCGAGGCCGAGGGCGGTATCGCGCTCAAAAAGATCGCGCCGAAAAAGCGGGTCTACTGACCGGCGATGTCGTGGCGTCTGCCCCGGCGCCCCGCCCGGCGCCCCCGGGGCGGCATCCGGGGCGGCATCCGGGCGGCATCCCGCATGCTTGCCCGGGGGCGGCTTGCGGGCGCGCGGGTTTCGGCCCATTCTGGCGCCATGTCGAAAGGACCGAAGATGCACCCTGACAGCCTTGCCCGTGCCGTGCTCTGCCTTGCGGCCTTCACGGCGCTGACCGCCTGCGACCCGGTGCCGATGTCACCCGAGCGCGCCGCGCAGATCTGTGAAGAGCAGGCGCGCGCCGCGCAGGGCCCGACCGGGTCGGTCACCTTTGGCGTCAATTCGCGCACCGGCCCCTATACGGGGGCCAGCATCGGCATCACCGACGACTATCTGCGCGGGCGTGATCCGCTCGCGGTCTATTCCAATTGCGTCATGCGCCGCACCGGGCAGGCCCCGATCCGCCCGCCGGTGCTGCGCTGACCCTCCACAAAAGGACCAACCCCATGAAAACGCTCACCGCTCTGGCAATCGGTGCCGCCGCCCCCCTGACCGTCGCGACGACGGCCGAGGCCGATGAGGCCATGCGCACCGCCGCAACCAGCGTCGTCACCCCGATGATGCAAGAGGTCGCCCCCGGCCGTGGCGGAGAGATCTTTACCGCCTGCGTGATCCAGAACGCGACCGAGGAAGAGATCGCCGTCATCGCCATGGGCGCCGTGACGGGGCCGAGCCCGGAGATCGGCGCGCTGGTGTCGGCCATCCTGGCGCGGCCCGAGACGCTGGCCTGTGCGCAGTCGATCATCGAGGGCTGATGATGACAGCTTCGGTCGAAGCCCGTCGCGACAGTGTCGTGCGGCAGTTGCAGCGGCGGCTCGATCTGGCTTTTGCCCGGATGCGCGGTGTGCATCCGCGCCATTGCCCGGTCTGCGACACCACAAGCTGGTTCGCGGCCTTTGGCCATCCGCCGCGCAACGATGCGCGCTGCTGCCATTGCGGCGCGCTCGAACGCCACCGGCTGTTCATGCTCTACGTCACCCGGACGGCGTTTTTCGCGCCGGACCAGCGGCTGCTGCATTTTGCACCCGAACGCCAGCTTTCGGCGCATGTGCGTGCGGCCGTGGGCGTATACGAGACCGCCGACCTCGACCCCGCTCTGCGCGTCACGCATCACATCAATATCGAGGCGACCGGCCTGCCGGACGCCGAATATGACCGGATCATCTGCAACCATGTTCTTGAACATGTGAATGATGCCAAGGCTTTGACCGAGATCTTCCGGCTGCTCAAGCCCGGTGGCCGGGCGATCCTGTCCACCCCCGTGATCGAAGGCTGGGCGCAGACCTACGAAAACCCCGCGATCACCGACCCGGCGGGGCGCAAGCTGCATTTCGGCCAGCACGATCATGTGCGCTTTTTCGGCCGGGACATCCGCGACCGCATCCGTGCGGCGGGCTTCGCGCTCGAGGAATTCGCGGCGGTCGAACCCGATGTGCTGGCTTATGGCCTGAACCGGGGCGAGACGCTGTTCATCGCGACCCGGCCCGCAGGATGACCGCGGCCCTGCCGCCGGCCGTGTTTCACGACATCGTCGTGATGCCGGGTGGCGCGATCCGCCGCGACGGGCACCGCAGCATCGACGCCGGGCCGCTCTGGCCCGATTTCGACCAGCAGACCTGGGTGCGGCAATGCTATGCAGGCCGGCCTGTTGATCAGGCGCCCGCGCCGCCTGACGGCCCCGTGGCGGTGCTTGACCGGCCGGCGGTCTGGGGCGCGCCGCTGCGTCCTCATTTCGGGCATCTGGTGTCCGAGCTTCTGACGCGCCTGCCCTGGTCGCTGCAGGGGCGGCCAGATGACGCCTACCTTTTTGCGACCGCGCCCGGCCAGCGCCCCGGACCGGCCTTTCAGACCCTTTCGGCCTGGTTCGGCCTTGCCAGTTCGCAGATCCTGCACGTCACCCGGCCGGTCAGGGTTGCGACGCTGCGTGTCTGGCCGCAGGCAGAGCAGCTTGACCATGGCGCGCCAGAGCCCGCCTACCTCGACCTGCTCGACACCATCGCCGCGCGCAACGGCCTCGTGCCGGCCAAGGCGCCGCTGCTCTATGTCACCCGCGACGGGCTTCTGGCGCGCGGCAAGGGGGGGCATGCGGGCGAACACCATCTGGTGGCCTGCCTGTCGCGCCTCGGAGTGCCGGTGCTGGACCCCGCCACCGCACCCTTGCCGGATCAGCTTGCGCACTATGCCGGGGCGGGCCGCATCGTCTTTGCCGAAGGATCGGCGCTGCATGGCCGCCAGTTGCTGGGCTGGCGCGCGCAGCAGATCGTCGTGCTCAACCGTCGCCGTGGCGCGCGCACCGCCGCCGCTGCCCTGCAGGCCCGCTGCCGGTCGTTGACCTATGTCGAAACCGCGCGCGACGTGATTCTCGCGCCGCCGCACGCCGGACGCCAGCGGCCGGAATGTGCCCTGTCGCACTATGACCTTGCGGCCCTCTTTGCCGCATTTGCCGCGCTGGGCGTCGATCTTGCCCCGGTCTGGGACATGGCGGCCCATGACGCCGCGGTGGCGGCTGACATGGCGGCCTGGTCCACCGCCACCGCCCGGGCCGAGGTCGCCTGATGCGCCATATCCACCTGATCGATACCTCTGTTGCCTCCGACAATGTGGGCGACGAGATCATCGTCGGACAAGCGCGCCGTCATCTCGATCCGCTGCTGGCCGATGCCTATGTCACGCGGTCCTCTGGCCATGACGGGATGGGGCATTTCGGCCGCAGCCTCGCCGCGCGGGCCGATCTGGTGGTGATGCTCGGCACCAATGCGCTGAGCGCGCGGTTCCGGCTCAACCGGCACTACATGTGGCGCGTGACCTGGCGCGACCTCGCCGTGCTGCGCGGCAAGGTGGTGCTGCTGGGCGTCGGCGCGAACCGCGACTTTGACCGGATCGACTGGCGGCAAAGGTGGTTTCTGCACCGTCTGCTGTCGCCGCACCACCTGCATTCGGTGCGCGATGCGACCGGCGCGCGGCTGGTCGCGGCGGTCGGGCACCGCGCGCTCAACACCTCCTGCCCGACGCTCTGGGCCGGCCTGCCTGCGGGCGGCCTGCCGCAGGAGATGGCGCCGCGCGCCGTGTTCACCCTGACGCGCCACAGGCCCGACCCGTCCGATGCGGCACTGCTCGCCACGCTCCTTCGCCTCTACCCCGAGGTCTGGTTCTGGCCGCAGCAACCGCGCGACCTGACCTATCTGCAAAGCCTGCCGGGGCACGCGTCCGTGCGCCTGCTCGCCCCCAACCTCGCCGCCTATGACGCGCTTCTGGCCGCGGCGCCGATCGACGTTGTGGGCACCCGCCTGCACGGCACGATCCGCGGCCTGCATCACGGCCGCCGCGTGCTGGCCGTGGCCATCGACAACCGCGCCCGCGACATCGGCGCAGAGACCGGCCTGCCGGTGATCGCGCGCGCCGATGTGACGGCGGCGCTCGAGGCCCGCCTGCGCGCGCCGATCATGGCCCGCCTGACCCTGCCCGATGCGCAGATCGCCCGGTTTCTCGACCAGTTCCGCGCGCCTGCGCCGGAGACTGCGACATGACCGCCCAAAGCTGCGGATTTTCCCCATTTTCCCGCCCGCGCCGCTGGCCCGCGCCCGCATTCGCGGCTATCCTTGCTCCAACAATCGAGGTGCCCCATGGTTGAACTGACCCTGCCCAAGAACAGCCGCATGACGACTGGCAAGACCTGGCCCAAACCCGCCGGCGCGACCCGCCTGCGCAAGGTGCAGATCTATCGCTATAACCCCGATGACGGGGCCAACCCCCGTCTCGACACCTATTTCATCGATCTCGACACATGCGGGCCCATGGTCCTTGACGCGCTGATCAAGATCAAGACCGAGATCGACCCCACGCTCACCTTCCGCCGCTCCTGCCGCGAAGGCATCTGCGGCTCCTGCGCGATGAACATCGACGGGATCAACACGCTGGCCTGCATCTACGGGATCGACGAGATCAAGGGTGACATCAAGATCTACCCGCTGCCCCACATGCCGGTGATCAAGGACCTGATCCCCGACCTCACGCATTTCTACGCCCAGCACGCCAGCATCATGCCCTGGCTCGAAACCTCGACCAATCGCCCCGCCAAGGAATGGAAACAGTCCGTGGCCGACCGCGAGAAACTCGACGGCCTCTACGAATGCGTCATGTGCGCCTGTTGCTCGACCTCCTGCCCCTCCTACTGGTGGAACGGCGACCGCTACCTCGGCCCTGCAGCACTCCTGCACGCCTACCGCTGGATCGTGGACAGCCGCGACGAGGCCACCGGCGAACGGCTCGACGACCTCGAGGACCCGTTCAAGCTCTACCGCTGCCACACGATCATGAACTGCGCCAAGACCTGCCCCAAAGGTCTGAACCCGGCCAAGGCTATCGCCAGCATCAAGCACATGATGGTGGAACGGGTGGTCTGAGGGCGGCACCCCCCCCATCTTTTGGCCTCAAATATCCCGGGGGGCGGCCCGCAGGGCCGGGGGGCAGCGCCCCCCTCCGCCCTCACCTGTCAGGCAAAGGCCGCGGTCAGCGCGATATGCACCATATCGCCAAAGCTGCGCTCGCGGTCCTCGGCGGGCAGGGCTTCTTGGGTGATCAGGTGGTCGCTCACCGTCAACACCGCCAGCGCGCGACGGCCGTAGCGGGCGGCCAGAATGTAGAGCTCCGCCGCCTCCATCTCCACCCCCAGAATGCCGTGCCGAATCATCTGCTCGTTGAGGTCGGGGCGTTCGTCATAGAACACATCCGACGAATAGATCCCTCCGACATGCGTCTTCACGCCCTGCGCCTGCGCCGCCTGATGCGCGGCCGCAAGCAGCCCGTAATCCGCACAGGGCGCGAAGTTGAGCTCGCGGAAAATGCCGCGCGACGGCGTGGACAGCGTTGACGCGGTCATCGCCAGGATCACGTCCCGGATGCCCACCTGCGGCTGCATCCCGCCGCAGGACCCGATGCGGATCAGCGTCTGGGCGTCATAGTCGCGAATCAGCTCGTTGGCGTAGATCGACAGCGACGGCATCCCCATCCCCGACCCCTGGATCGTGACCCGGTGCCCGTTCCAGGTGCCGGTATAGCCCAGCATCCCGCGCACCTGAGTGACGCAGACCGCGTCGGTGAGAAAGGTCTCTGCCGCCCAGCGCGCGCGAAAGGGGTCGCCTGGCATCAACACCGTGGGGGCAATGTCGCCGGGTCTTGCACCGATATGGATGGTCATGGGGGTGGCTCCTGGTGTTCTGGATCATGGACGTGGCGCAAGGCTGCATCCGGACGCAGGGGCGCCCGCATGCGATCACACGCCTGCACCGGCCTGTCAGATGGCACAATCCGCAATGGATTTACCAGCCGCTTCAAGCTCGCGCACCCATCCGGGCTTGCGTCCGCGGCCCGACCATGTGTCATCCGCATTTGCGGGATTGCGGTATTTCGGCGCTGATTTCGGCTTGCCCCGCGCGCCCTTGCGGCCGCTCAGGCCGGTCAGTTCCGACAGCGTAAAGCCGTGTTCGGCCACCGCCCGTTCGGCCGCGTCCAACGCGGCCTTGCGTTCGCGTTCGGCAACCGAGGCGAGCGCCTTGTCAACATTCGCCCGCAGTTTCATCAGTTCGCTACGCGACATGCTGTTGAGGTCCAAAGGAGTTCTCCATTTCCGAAATTGAAGTTCGGTTCTGATAGACACACCCGATACCCATTCACCAGATAAAACTGTTCCGGCGCAGACTAAAGTGCAATGCTTTTCGCCCGCAGGCAGAGCCGATGTCGCAAATAATACCTTGAATGGCGAATTTCCGCCAGTCATTTCAATTGCAGGCATCGTTTCGTAAACGGTTTCTGCCGTAGCGTCTGGATGTTTTAGGCCGCCGCGACAGCCTGGGTCCCGATCAGTGCGACGATATCCACCATGATCCGGTTCAATTCGAAATCCTTGGGGGTATAAACCCGCGCGACACCCAGCGCGCGCAATTGCTCCGCGTCCTCCTCAGGGATGATGCCACCCGCGACCACCGGCACATGGCCCAGCCCGGCCGCTTGCATCCGCGCCATCACATCGGCCACCAGCGGCATGTGCGAGCCTGACAGGATCGACAGGCCCAGCACATCCGCCCCGTCGCGGGCGACGGCGGCGACGATGGCCTCGGGCGTGAGCCTGATCCCGTCATAGCTGATCTCCATCCCGCAGTCGCGTGCCCGCGATGCGATCTGCTCTGCGCCGTTGGAATGCCCGTCGAGCCCCGGCTTGCCCATCACGAAACGCGGCCTGCGCCCCAGCAGGCGCGCCAGGGCATCAACCTGCGCGCGGATCTCGTCGAGCCCCTCGGTCCGGTTCGAGGGGGCGTCGCTCACCCCGGTCGGCGCCCGGTATTCGCCAAAGACAGCGCGGATCACATCCGCCCACTCACCCGTCGTCACACCCGCCCGCGCGCAGGCGAGCGAAGGCGGCATGATGTTGCTGCCGTCCCGCGCGGCGTCGCGCAGCGCGCCCAGCGCCACCGCCACCGCCGCGCCGTCGCGGGCCTCTTTCCACGCGGCGAGGCGCGCAAGCTGGTCGGCCTCGGCGGCAGGGTCGGCCTGCATCACCGCCCCGTCGCCGGCCGTGAGCGGCGATGCCTCGCCGGCCTGCCAGCGGTTCACGCCGACCACCGTGGTCGTGCCCGCCTCGATCCCCGCGATGCGCGCGGCGTTGCTGTCCACCAGCCGCGCCTTCATGTGGCCGATCGCCTGCACCGCGCCGCCCATCGCGTCGATCTGCGCCAGCTCTGCCCGCGCCCCGGACTTGAGCGCCTCGACCTTGGCCGTCACGGCCGGATTGCCCGCGAACAGATCGCCATATTCCAGAAGGTCGGTTTCATAGGCCAGGATTTGCTGCATCCGCAAAGACCATTGCTGGTCCCAGGGACGCGGCAGGCCCAAAGCCTCGTTCCAGGCGGGCAATTGCACGGCCCGCGCGCGGGCGTCTTTGGACAGCGTCACCGCCAGCATTTCCAGCAGGATACGATAGACGTTGTTTTCGGGCTGCTGTTCGGTCAGGCCCAGCGAATTGACCTGCACGCCATAGCGGAACCGGCGGTATTTCGCATCCTCGACCCCATAGCGGTCGCGGCAGATTTCGTCCCACAATTCGACAAAGGCGCGCATCTTGCACATCTCGGTGACAAAACGGATCCCCGCATTCACAAAGAACGAAATCCGCCCGACCATCGCCGGAAAGGCCTCGGCCGCCACCTTGCCCTGCAAATCATCGAGCACCGCGCAGGCGGTGGCGAGCGCAAAGGCAAGCTCTTCTTCCGGCGTCGCGCCGGCCTCCTGCAAATGGTAGGAACACACATTCATCGGGTTCCATTTCGGCAAATGCACCTGCGTCCAGGCCGCGACATCGGTAATCATCCGCAGCGAGGGCGCGGGCGGACAGATATAGGTTCCGCGCGACAGGTATTCCTTGATGATATCGTTCTGCACCGTGCCTTGCAGCGCCGCAATCTCTGCCCCCTGTTCCTCGGCCACCGCGACATAAAGCGCGAGCAGCCAGGGGGCCGTCGCGTTGATCGTCATCGAGGTGTTCATCCGGTCGAGCGGGATGGCGTCGAACAGCGCGCGCATGTCGCCCAGATGGCAGACCGGCACGCCGACCTTGCCGACCTCGCCACGCGCCAGCAGGTGGTCGCTGTCATAGCCGGTCTGCGTCGGCAGATCGAACGCCACCGACAGCCCGGTCTGCCCCTTTGCGAGGTTGCCGCGATAGAGCGCGTTGGACGCCGCAGCGGTCGAATGGCCGGCGTAGGTGCGAAAAAGCCAGGGCTGGTCTTTGGTCACGGCGTCTCACCTTTGCGCAAGAAAATTACGTCACATCGTCTCTACCGGACATTTTAGGCAAGTGTCAATTCGCTGCATTGCGGCATGTGAGGATTTACCTCGCGCAGCAAGCCTGTCACCTTGGCCGCCATGACGCAGACCATCCAACTGCCGCTCTGGGCCTTTGTCCTGATCCTGCTCTTTGCGGCGGTGACGTTCGCCTCGCATTTCCTGTTTCCCTCGGTCCGCTGGTTCTTTCGCAAGCGGATGGAGCGCGCGGTGGCCCGGCTCAACACCCGCCTGCGTCAGCCGATCGCACCGTTCAAGCTCGCGCGCCGCTATGACATGATCCAGCGGCTGATCTACGACCCGCAGGTCACGCAGGCCATCGTCGAACATGCCGCCGCGAACAACGTTCCCGAAAACGTCGCCTTTGAGCAGGCCCGCCGCTATGCGCGCGAGATCGTGCCGTCATTCTCTGCCACCGCCTATTTCACCATCGGCACGCGGCTTGCGCGATGGTTGTCGCGCAGCCTGTATCAGGTGCGCATCGGCGCCTTTGACCGCGATATCCTCGACGGGGTGAACACCCAGGCGGCGGTGGTTTTCGTGATGAACCACCGCTCGAACATGGACTATGTGCTGGTGACCTACCTCGCCGCGCGGGCAGGGGCGCTGTCCTATGCGGTGGGCGAATGGGCGCGGGTCTGGCCGCTGTCCTGGGTGATCCGCGCGATGGGGGCGTTCTTCATCCGCCGCCGGTCGCGCGGTGCGCTCTACCGCAAGGTGCTGGCGCGCTACGTGCAGATGGCGACGGCAGGCGGCGTCACCCAGGCCGTGTTCCCCGAAGGCGGGCTGAGCCTGGACGGCCACCTCGCCCCGCCCCGACTGGGGCTGCTCAACTATATCGTCACAGGCTTCGACCCCGCCGGCCGCGAGGTGGTATTCGTCCCTGTCGCGCTGAACTACGACCGCATTCTCGAAGACCGCTTCCTGATTGCGGCCGACAAATCGGGTGTGCGGCGGTTCCGCCCGCCGCTTTTCACCGTGCTGGGCGGCCTCTTCGCCCATTTGTGGAGCCGCCTGACCGGCCGCTTCAAGGGGTTCGGCGGCGCCACGGTCAGCTTTGGCCGGCCTCTGTCGCTGGGCGAGGCCCTGATCAGCGACAGCCTGGGCCAGTCGGGCGACCCGACCGAAGCGGTCGCGGCCGAACTCATGGCGCGGGTGCGCGCGGTGATGCCGGTGCTGCCTGTCCCGCTGGTCGCCCGCGCGCTGCTGGCGGGGCAGGGGGGCGATAGCGCGACGTTGTGCGAGACGGTGGCGACCGGCATGACCACGCTCTCCGCCGCCGGCGTCACCCTGCCGCGCGGCGACGCCGCCGCCATTGTCGCCGAGGCGCTGCCGCTTCTGCGGGTGCGCGGCCTTGTGAACGGGCCGGAGGCATCGCTGGAGTTGAGCGCCGATGCGCCCGATATCCTCGCCTTCTACGCCAATTCCATCGCGCATCACTTTGGTGAGGCGGCAGTTTCTGCGACTGCAAAGCAATAAAGTTACAAAACTAGCATTCAGGCTATTGCAATATTGCGCAGGCATTGGTTATCCATGCGTCAAAGCCCGGTGATTCTGCGCCGCGGCATGACAGGACACCGCTGATGGAGACCCAGATGGCCCTCGACCAGACAAAGACCGACAGCCGCACTGCGCCGAAAAAAGACCTCTACGCGGTGGGCGAGATGCCCCCGCTCGGCCATGTCCCTGCGCAGATGCACGCCTGGACGATCCGCCGCGAACGGCATGGCGAGCCCGAACAGGCCTTCCAGATCGAGGTCGTGGACGTGCCGCGCCCCGCCAGCGACGAGGTGCTGGTCATGGTGATGGCGGCGGGTGTGAACTACAACGGCGTCTGGGCCGGCCTCGGCATCCCGATCAGCCCCTTTGACGTGCACAAGGCGGAATACCACATCGCGGGCTCTGATGCGGCGGGCATCGTCTGGGCCGTGGGCGACAAGGTCAAGCGCTGGAAGGTCGGCGATGAGGTGGTCATCCATTGCAACCAGGATGATGGCGACGACGAGGAATGCAACGGCGGCGATCCGATGTTTTCGGAAAGCCAGCGCATCTGGGGCTACGAGACACCGGACGGTTCCTTTGCCCAGTTCACCTGCGTGCAGTCGCAGCAACTCATGCGCCGCCCCCAGCACCTGACCTGGGAAGAAAGCGCCTGCTATACGCTCACGCTGGCCACCGCCTACCGGATGCTCTTCGGCCACAAGCCGCATGAGCTGCGCCCGGGGCAGAATGTGCTGGTCTGGGGCGCCTCTGGCGGGCTCGGCTCCTACGCGATCCAGCTCATCAACACCGCAGGCGGCAACGCGATCGGCGTCATCAGCGACGAGAGCAAGCGCGAATTCGTCATGTCGCTGGGCGCCAAGGGCGTCATCAACCGCAACGATTTCAAATGCTGGGGCCAGATGCCCACGGTCAACACGCCCGAATATGCAGCCTGGATCAAGGAGGCGCGCCGCTTCGGCAAGGCGATCTGGGAGATCACCGGCAAGGGCGTGAACGTCGATCTGGTGTTCGAACACCCCGGCGAGGCGACCTTCCCGGTCTCGACCCTGCTCGTCAAACGTGGCGGCATGGTGGTGATCTGCGCCGGCACCACCGGCTACAATCTCACGCTCGACGCGCGCTACCTCTGGATGCACCAGAAACGTGTGCAGGGCTCGCATTTCGCAAACCTCAAACAGGCGAGCGCCGCCAACAACCTGATGCTCGAACGCCGCCTCGACCCCTGCATGTCCGAGGTGTTCGGCTGGGCCCAGATCCCCGCCGCCCATACCAAGATGCGCCGCAACGAACACAAGCCCGGCAATATGGCCGTGCTCGTCCAGGCGCCCCGCACGGGCCTGCGCACCTGGGAGGATGCGCTCGACGCCGCACTCTGACCCGCCCGCGCGCTGGTTGATCCTTCGGAGCCTTCGGCGAGGATATTTGGGGCCAAAAGATGAACAGGGTGCGCGCCCCCCTCATCTTTTGGCCAAAAATATCCCGGGGGGCGGCCCGCAGGGCCGGGGGGCAGAGCCCCCTAGCCTCGGCCCACCAAGGGCATTTTGGTCGCCATGATGGTCTGGAACAGCACATTCGCCTCGGGGGGCAATTCGGCCATCCGCAGCACCACGTCGGTGACCAGCCCCACATCCATCGTATGGGGCACCGGCCGGCCGGCGGCGGCCTCGCGCTCGATCATCGCGTCGACCATCTCGGTGCGTGCATTGCCGATGTCGATCTGACCGCAGGCGATGTCAAAGGCCCGCCCGTCGAGCGCAAGTTGCTTCGTCAGCCCCGTGACCGCGTGTTTGGTCATTGTATAGGTCACCGCCCCCTCGCGGGGCACCTGCGCGCTCACTGACCCGTTGTTGATGATCCGCCCGCCCATCGGCGCCTGCCGCCGCATCAGGCCAAAGGCCGCCCGCGCGCAAAGGAACATGCCGGTCTGGTTCACCGCCACCGCCGCGGTCCAGTCGGCCAGGCTGATCTCGTCGATCATGCCCGGCGGGGTAAAGATGCCCGCATTGTTGAACAGCACATCGAGCCGGCCCTTGTGCGCCACAAAGTCGAGGAATGTCGCTGTGACCTCCTCCTCGGACGTGACGTCGCAGGGCAGGGCGATCGCCTGGGGCCGCCCCGCGGCCATTGCCATCAGCCGGTCCGCGCGCCGCGCCAGCAGGCCGACGGTCCAGCCGGCATCCAGAAACCGCTCGGCCACGGCCTGCCCGATGCCGCTCGAGGCGCCGGTCACGATGATGCTCTTCATTCCTCTTCTCCCGTCAGTTGCAGCGCATGCGCCGGGACGCTCAGGTCATCCACCCCCAGCGCCCGTGCCGGCTTGGCCAGCATCGGGCGCACCACCCAGCGCAATTCGCGCTCGGCCCGGGTGATCGCCACATAGGCCAGTCGCTTCCACAAGGCCTGCCCGGCCTCGACCCGGCCCATGCGCGCAGCCACCATGATATCGGGGGCAAAGACCTGCACCGTGTCCCATTGCGACCCCTGCGCCTTGTGGATCGTCACCGCAGCCCCATGCAGGAATGTCGCGCCCATCTTGGCGGCATAGGGGACAAATGGCTCTGCGTCGCCTTCATGCTCGATCTTGACGATGCTCGCGGCGCTGACCTGCGGGTCCTCGGCGCCCATCACATGCAGCCGCGAGAAGCCGGGCTTGCGTCCGGGGCCGAGGTAGATCACCTGTGCGCCTTTGATCAGCCCGCGCGCCTCGAGGTCGAGCCGCTTCTTGCGGTGCTTGAGCGGCAGTTCGATCCCGTCGCAGATGAGCGGCTCACCCTCGAGCAGCGCATCGGCGGGCGCGCCAAAGGCCGCGCGGAAGGCGTGGATCAGCCGGATGCGTGTCGCATTGCGCCAGACCAGCACCGGCGAACGCGCCATCAGATCGGCCTCGACCCGCTGCGCCACCACCACGCGCGGGTCGTGTCGCGCGGCCTCCTCGATCATCCGCTCGAAATCCTCGAACCCCAGCGCGGGATCGGCCAGCGCATGGGCGAGGTCGAGGATCGGGTTGTCGGCATCCTGCCTGTGGATGCGGCTCAGCGTCAGCTTGCGCGGGGCGGGGAGGCTGTCGAACACCATCGCGCCGGTGCTTTGCACGGGAGGCAGCTGCGCAGGGTCGCCAAACAGCAGAAGCGTCGGAAAAATCTCTTGCAGATCGGCATATTGGCGCTCATCCAGCATCGAGCTTTCATCGACAAATCCGATGTCGAGCGGCTCTTCGCGCCGCTTCCAGCCGGTGATGAAATCCGACCCCCGCAGCCCGGCCGAAGCGAGCGCCGCGGGGATCGAGGCATTGACCTGAAAGGACTGGAAAGCACGGTCGAGCGCGATGTCGGTCAGCCCGGCGATCACCGGCCGCTCACCCTGGCCCGCGAGCCACTCCGCCACCTTCTCATATTCCGGGTCATAGACCGGGGTGTAGAGGATGCGGTGGATGGTCGTTGCCGGCACACCCTGATTTCGCAACACCGACGCGGCCTTGTTGGTGGGGGCGAGGATCGCGAGCGTTCTGCGGTCGCGCCGCCGCTTGCCTTCCCAATCGCCCGAGACGATCTCGACCCCGGCTTCCTTGAGCGCGCGGTAGAGGGCGGCCAGCAGCATCGTCTTGCCCGACCCCGCCTTGCCGACCACCGCCATGACGGAGGTCGCGTCGCTTTGCGGCGGCATCAGCAGGCTGTCGCCCAGGTCCACGCCGGCCTGGCGCAGGGCCAGCGCCACGGCATCCCAGGCCTCGGCCTGGTCAGAAGAGAATGTCAGGGCGGGCGCGTTCATGCGCCGACCCTAGCCGCAGGTGGCGGCAGGAGCCAGCCCTCAGGCAGACATCTGCAGGGGCGCGGCCTGCATCGCCGTTTCCTGGCCGAACGCCCTGTTGAACCAGGCCTCGGACAGATCGGAGGAGAGCCCGGCGCGCAGCAGGATGCGCGCGCGGCTGGCATGCGAATATTCCCAAAGGCCGACAGCGACCATGTCGCGCCCTGATCCTTGCTGGCCCAGCACCTCGGGCGAAGAGCCGATCAGCCGGTAGATGCGCACCATGCGCGCGTCAAAGACGCCGACGAAATGGCTTAGGTGAAAGGCGCGCATCAACTCGCCCCCGGCCAGCATCAGGGCGGCCGCGACCCGGCTTTCGGCAGTGGGGGCGAGGCAGAAGCGGGTGCATTCCCAGATGAACGGGCTCTGGATCGCCACGCCATCGGTGAGATGCAGAAAATGCTCGTTCACCATCGTGCGGCCTGTCGTGGGCAGGAACCGCATCGAGCCACCGTGCCGCCCGCCTTCGCCCTCCCAGATCACATAGAGCGGGTCGAGATCGTCATAGGCGTCACGCTCCTGCCCGCGGGCATCGACAGTGACATCCCATCCCAGCCGGTCATGGAACTGTGTCGCCCGGTCGCGGAACATGCTGTCGCGCAACACGGGATAGGCGTCGAGTTGATTGCCGTGAAGATAACGCAGCATCTGTTGTCCCCTCGTATCGGTGATCTGATCGAGAAGGAGGCTAGGGCAAGGACGGTTAATGGCTGTCTAACGCACCGCGACAAAATGGTTAACAAAACGTGACCCGCGCCGCGTCCGGCTCCTGCCGGGGCCAGGAATTTTCGTACGAAAATTCCTCGAAAAATCTTCGTACGAAGATTTTTGGCCTACCGCCCCGTGCCGGTCGCCTGCCGGGGCGCGCTGCGCCCGGGCCAGTCGCCCGCAGCGCCGCGGGTGGCGGACCCGACCATGATCAGCCCCTCGCTGATCGCCCGCGCAACGGCATGGGTGGTGTTCATGGCGCCCAGCTTGAACCGTGCGCTTTCGACATAGGCCCGCAATGTATGTTCCGAAATCGACAGCATGTCCGCAACCTGCCCGCGGCTGTAGCCCATCGCCAGAAAGGTCAGCGTGTCGATCTCGCGTGGCGACAGGCTGCGTGCCGGTTCCTGCAGGCGGTTCTGTTCGAACTCCAGCGCCTTGAGGTTGAAGTAATGCGCAATCAGGATCAGCTGTCGCTGATGCGCACGGGTAAAGTCGGCCCATTGCGCATCGCTGCAATCATGCGAGACGGTAAAGAGCGCAAACTGGCCGTTCGGGCCCCGGATCGGGATCGAAAAGCCCTGGTTGCCCACGCCATGCGCGATCGCATCGGCCCGGAAGGCCCGCGCCTGCTTGCCCGACCAGTCGAGGCGCTTCCACTCAACCGGATGAAACCGCTGGAAACATCCGATCACCACAGGGTCGATGCGCAGATAGTCCTGATCGACATAGCGCTGCACCCAGACAGGCGGATAGGTGCCGCAGCCATATTGCTCGCCGTCCGAGCTGACCCAGTGATAGACGATGTGAGCGATATGGTAGTGGTCGCGCAGGGCCACGATCAGTGTCTGGATATCCTCCAGCCCTTCAGCACGTTCGACCCGCTCCAGATACGGTTCGAGTTCCAGCTCCGTTCCCATGCACCGCTACCGCCGTCCCCTCGGTCATCGGCCCGATCTCGGCGTGTGCAACACGCATGGCCTGCTCGAGCTCTGCTGCCAGCAGGGGCATGTCATTCCCCTGCGCAAAGGCCCTGAGGTCCGTGAGAACGTCAATGATCCAGTTCTTTCCCAAAACCAAGTTCTCCCCGATAGGTTAACGAAGCGTTAACAACCTAGAGTAGCATGGAAAGTATTTCGGAAATATTCACCAAACTCCCCCCGCTGGAAATGAGGGGGGCGCGCGCCGGCAAGCCATTGTTCGTGCAAGCGCTCAGCGGCGCAGTCCGGCAAAGGCCGCCGAAGCGGCCCAGCCGGCGATCACGGCGATCAGCAGCGACAGCAGCCCGTAAGGCAGCGGCTTCTCATGCGCGAGGTTGAACAGCCAGCGCTCGATCCCGACCTTGCGCACCGAAATGGCGGTCTCGTAGCGGTCCACGACCTGCCCGCCGCGCGTCAGGAAAATGCGCGTCTGGTAGCTCCCCTCGATCAGGTTCGCCGGCAGCGTGACCTGAGTCCGAAACAGTGTCTCCTGCTCGAAATCAATCGCCCCTTCGAGCACCTGATAAAGCCCGTCGCCCGCCCGGATCCGGATCAGCGCCTCGGTGTAATCGGCGGTATTGTCCACCTGCGCGCCCACGGACCTGATCGCACGCGGGGTCGAGATGGATTGCCGCAGGTCCTCTGTATGGCTCAGGACATCGCTGATCGGCGCCGAGGTGGCAACCGCATAGAAAGACGGCGCCTCGTCGATCTCCACGGCATTGGTGTTGACCCAGATCCCGAATCGGCGCGCCTTGTGGCGCACCATGGCCGGCGCGCGCGGCCCCGAGACGGTGATGATCACCTGCAACGGCGCCGCATCCGCGACCGCCCCGTCGCGCTTGACCGCGCCAAAGATCAGGATGTCGGAGCCGTCGAAATTGGCGGTGATCGCCACTTCGTCATTGGACAACCCCAGCACGATCTGTTCGGCCCGCGCGGCCCCCGCCAACGTCAGCAACAGCACCAGCGCGCGGATCATCCGATCCTCGCATCGACGGAAAACAGCTCTGACGGCCGGATCAGCAGGTCGAGCGCAAGCTGCCCGCAGACCGCCAGCACCAGCAGCGCAAGGAGGATGCGCAACTGTTCCGCCCGCAGCCGCGTGCCAAGCCGCGCCCCCACCTGCGCCCCGACCACCCCGCCGATGATCAGCATCAGCGCCAGCACGATATCGACGGTATAATTCGTCATCGCATGCAAGAGCGTGGTGAACGCCGTCACAAAGATGATCTGCAACAGCGATGTGCCGATCACGACCTTGGTCGGCATCCCCAGCAGGTAGATCATCGCGGGGACCATGATAAAGCCGCCGCCGACCCCCATGATCGCCGCCAGCACGCCCACCAGCAGCCCCACGCCAAAGGGCGGAATGACCGAGATATAAAGCCCGGACACCCGGAACTTCATCTTGAGCGGCAGGTTGTGCACCCAGTTGTGCTTGCGCCTGACCGGCGGCGTGCCGCGCCGGCTGCGCCGCAGCGCGCGCAGGCTCTCGAGCAGCATCAGCCCGCCCACAATGCCCAGAAACACGACATAGCAGAGCTTGACCAGCAGATCGACCTGCCCCTGCGCCTTGAGGAGGTTGAACACCATCACACCCAGCGCCGACCCGACAAGGCCGCCCGCCAGAAGGACGGCTCCCATCGGGATATCGACGGTGCGCCGCTTGAGATGCGCGAGCAGCGCGGAAAAGGATGAGGCCACGATCTGGTTGGCCGAGGTCGCCACGGCGACAGCGGGCGGGATGCCCACGATGAACAGCAAGGGCGTGATCAGAAACCCGCCGCCCACTCCGAACATACCCGACAGGATGCCCACCAGCCCGCCAAGCCCCAGCAACAGGAAGGCATTCACCGACACTTCGGCAATGGGGAGGTAAAGCTGCATGGGCCTGCCCGACTGGGTATGATTGCCTTGAAAGCACCCTTGCGCCCGGATTTCCACCCCCCGCACCCGGAAACCGCGCACGCGTTGTTCACAAGTCGCGCAATGTCGCGCCACGGCCCGCTTCATCTTGCCCGAAATATCCCGGGGGGAGGGCCCGCAGGGACCGGGGGGCAGCGCCCCCCTAGCGCTCCTTCACATAGGGCTCGCCGCCGGCGCGGGGCGGGATCGCCTTGCCGACAAAGCCCGCCAGGATCACCACCGTCAGGATATAGGGCAACGCCGACAGGAGCTGCCCCTGCACCTTGATCCGGATCACGCTCTCGATCATGTCCGGGCGCAGCTCAAGCGCCTGCAGAAAGCCGAACAGGAGGCAGGCATAAAGCGCATACCACGGCCGCCACTTGGCAAAAATCAACGCGGCGAGCGCGATATAGCCCCGGCCTGCGGTCATGTCTTTCACAAATCCGGCCTGAAGCCCCGTGGCAAGATAGGCGCCCGCGATCCCGCAAAGCACCCCGCAGATCGCCACCGCCGCAAAGCGCAACCGCACGACCGAGATGCCGGCGGTATCGACCGAGGCCGGATTCTCGCCCACGGCCCGCAGCCGCAGGCCAAAGCGGGTGCGAAACAGCACCCACCAGGACAAGGGCACCAGCAGCGCCGCGACATAGACCAGGATCGCATGGCCCGAAATCACGTCGTAATAGATCGGCCCCAGCACCGGCACCCCGCGCAAGGCCTCGGCGCCGGGCAGGGTGATCGGGTTGAACCGGGCCGCGCCTTGCAGCGAAGGGGTCCGCCCGCCTTCGGCAAACCAGCTCTGCGCGATCAGCACCGTCAGCCCGGCGGCAAGAAAGTTGATCGCCACCCCCGAGATGAGCTGGTTGCCGCGAAAGGTGATCGAGGCCACGCCATGCACCGCCGAGAGCGCGAGCGACGCACCGATCCCCGCCAGCAGTCCGATCCACGCCGACCCGCTCACCGCCGCGACCGCCGCCGCCATCAGCGCGGCGGCCAGCATCTTGCCTTCGAGCCCGATATCGAAAATCCCCGCGCGCTCGGAAAAAAGCCCCGCGAGACAGGCCAGCAGCAAGGGTGTTGCAAAGCGGATCGTCGCGTCGAGCACCTGCAGGATCATGGGAAAGTCCATCAGATCACTCCGCCGGTTTGGTATGGGCTGGCGCTGCGGGCTTGCGCCGCAACGCGAGGAACAGCCGCTCGAGCGGCATGCGCACCATGTTGTCGAGTGCGCCGGTGAACAGGATCACCAGCGCCTGGATCACCAGGATCAGCTGCACCGGGATGTTGGTGTCCTGCGACAGGATCGCGCCCCCCTGATAGAGCGCGCCAAACAGGATCGCCGCAAGCAGCACCCCCACCGGATGCGACCGCCCCATCAGCGCCACCGCGATCCCGATGAAGCCCGCCCCCTCGACCGCGTTCAGCACCAGCCGCTCTGCCTCGCCCATCACGTTGTTCAGCGCCATCATGCCGGCCAGCGCACCCGAAATGGTCATCGAGACGACGATGATCTTGGTCGGGCTGATGCCGGCATATTTCGCCGCACTCTCGGATTGGCCAAAGGCGCGGATCTCGTATCCCAGCCGGGTGCGCCAGATCAGCAACCAGACGAACAGGCAGGCCGCCAGCGCCACGAGAAAGCTGACATTCGCCGGCGCGCCGCGGGAAAAGCTGATGCCCAGCGGCGCCAGCATGTCGTAAAAGCTGGGCAGATGCGTGGGATCGGGAAACTTGGCCGTCGCGGGCTCCATCGACCCCGGCCGCTTGAGCTGGTTGACCAGCAGGTAGTTCAGCAGCGCCGCGGCGATAAAGTTGAACATGATCGTGGTGATGACGATATGGCTGCCGCGCTTGGCCTGCAGCACCGCCGGGACAAAGGACCAGGCCGCCCCGAACAGCGCCGCGCCGACGGTGGCGCCAAGCAGCGCCAGCGTCCAATGCGGCCAGGGGATATAGAGACAGACCAGCGCCACGCCGAGCCCGCCCAGCATCGCCTGCCCCTCGCCGCCGATGTTGAACATCCGCGCGTGAAAGGCGACCGATACGGCCAGGCCGGTAAAGATGAAATTGGTCGCGTAATAGAGCGTATAGCCCCAGGCGTATTTCGACCCCAGCGCGCCGTCGATCATGATCCACAGCGCCTTGGACGGGCTTTCGCCGATGGCCCAGATCACCAGCGCCGACAGGATCGCGGCAAGCAGCAGCGAGATCAGCGGGATCAGGACGACATCGGCCCATTTCGGCATCTTGTCCATCAGGCGGCCTCTCCCCTCACCCCGGCCATCAGAAGGCCGAGTTCCTTGACCGTGGTCTCACCCGGCAGCCGCTCGCCCATGATCTGCCCGTCGAACATCACCGCGATGCGGTCCGACAGCGACAGGATCTCGTCGAGCTCGACCGAGACCAGCAAGATCGCCTTGCCCTGATCGCGCAGCGCCACGATCTGCTTGTGGATGAATTCGATCGCGCCGATGTCCACGCCGCGCGTGGGCTGGCCCACGAGCAGAAGGTCGGGGTTGCGCTCGATCTCGCGGGCGACGACGATCTTTTGCTGGTTGCCGCCCGAGAAATTCTTGGCCGCGAGCATCGGGTCGGGCGGGCGCACGTCAAAGCGCGCCATCTTGGCGGCGGTATCCGCGCGGATCGCGGCATTGTCCATGAACAGCCGGGATTTCTGATACTTCGGGTCGCCATGATAGCCAAAGGCCACGTTCTCCCAGGCGGTGAACTCCATGATCAGCCCTTCGGCCTGCCGGTCCTCGGGCACATGGGCGATGCCGCGCGCGCGCCGCGTCTGGCCGTCGGACTTTGTGCCGGTCAGGTCGATTTCGGTGCCGTTGACCAGCACGGTGCCGGTGGCGCGGTGATAGCCGCCCAGCACCTCGAGCAGTTCCGACTGCCCGTTGCCCGCCACCCCGGCGATCCCCAGGATCTCGCCCGCGCGGACGGTAAAACTCACGCCCTTGAGCCGCTGCACCCCCTTGGCATCCGTCACCTTGAGGTCGCGCACCTCGAGCACGGTGGCGCCGGGTGTCGCGGGGGGCTTTTCGACATGCAAGAGCACCTTGCGCCCGACCATGAGCTCGGCCAGTTCCGGCGGCGAGGTCTCGGCGGTGCGCACGGTCGCGGTCATCTCGCCCCGGCGCATCACGCTCACCGTCTCGGTGATCTCCATGATCTCGCGCAGCTTGTGGGTGATGAGGATGATCGTCTTGCCCTCGGCCTTGAGCCGGCCCAGGATGCGAAACAACTGGTCGGCCTCGGCGGGCGTCAAGACGCCGGTGGGCTCGTCAAGGATCAGGATATCCGCCTTGCGATACAAGGCCTTGAGGATCTCGACCCGCTGCTGCATCCCCACGCCGATATCCTCGATCAGCGCATCGGGATCGACGTGCAATTCGTATTCGCTCGCCAGTTGCTGCAACTGCGCGCGCGCCTTGGCCAGCGAGGGGCGCAACAGCGCACCATCCTCGGCCCCCAGCACGACGTTTTCCAGCACGGTGAAATTCTCGACCAGCTTGAAGTGCTGGAACACCATCCCGATGCCGGCCGCGATGGCCGCCTGGCTGTCGGGGATCTCGGTCCGCCGGCCGTTGATGAAGATCTCGCCCGCGTCGGCCTTGTAGAACCCGTAAAGGATCGACATCAGCGTCGATTTGCCCGCGCCATTCTCGCCGATGATGCCGTGGATCGTGCCGGGCATCACCTTGATCGAGATGTCCTTGTTGGCCTGCACCGGGCCAAAGGCCTTTGAGATGCCCTTGAGTTCGATGGCGGGGGTGGGGTCGGTCATCGGCGCACCGCTGTCTGTCTGAGTAAAGAGGGCCGCGCCGTGGTCATGGCGCGGCCCCCCGTTTGGTCATCTCTGTCGGATGGCGATCAGAACTGATGCACCGGGCAGGATTCGTCCGAGTTGTAGTTGTGCACCGTGATCGAGCCGTCGATGATCCCGGCCGAGGCAACCTCGACCGCCGCCAGCATTTCGGGCGTGATCAGCTCTGCATTGTTCTCGTCGAGCGCAAAGCCCACGCCGCCATTGGCCAGACCCATGACGTTGAAGCCGGTTTCGACCATGTCGCCAGCGGTGAAGGCGTCATAGACGGCATTGTCCACGCGCTTGAGCATCGAGGTGAGCACTTCGCCCGGGTGCAGGTAGTTCTGGTTGCTGTCCACGCCGATCGACAGGATGTCCTTGTCGGCGGCGGTCTGCAGCACGCCCACGCCGGTGCCGCCGGCAGCGGCATAGACCACGTCCGCGCCCTGGCTGATCTGCGCCAGCGTCAGCTCCGAGCCCTTGACCGGGTCATTCCAGGCGGCAGGCGTGGTGCCGGTCATGTTGGTGATGACGGTGGCATCGGGGTTCACCGCCTTGACGCCCTGGGCATAGCCGCAGGCAAAGTTGCGGATCAGCGGAATGTCCATCCCGCCGATAAAGCCGACGGTCTGCGAGTCAGAGGCCATCGCGGCCAGCATACCGACAAGGTAGGACCCCTGCTCTTCGCTGAACACGATCGACCGGACATTGGGCTGATCGACGACCATGTCGATGATCACGAACTTGGTGTCGGGATAGTCGGCGGCGACCTCTTCCAGCGCGGTGGCAAAGGCGAAACCGGCCATCACGATGGGGTTGTTGCCGGCCTCGGCAAAGCGGCGCAGCGCCTGTTCGCGCTGGGCATCGGACTGAAGCTCGACCTCGGCAAAGCTGCCGCCGGTCTCGTCGGCCCAACGCTGCGCGCCGTTGAAGGCGGATTCGTTGAACGACTTGTCGAACTTGCCACCAAGGTCAAAGATGATGGCGGGATCGGCCAGCGCGGCACCGGCAGAAAGCGCCAGGGCAGCCGAGGCGCCGAAAAGTCTGGTCATGAGGGTCATTGTGTTCTCCCAGGTTCTGGTTTTTGGAGGCTGGCCGGCTGTTGCCCGCCGCGCGCCCCGTATCGCGAGCCGATCCGTGTCGGATCATCGGCAAATAAGGCCTTGCGCCGCGCCTAGGGTCAACAGGTTTTTGCGGGGAAAATGGGGGTCTTGCGGCATCAGGCAGGGCATCTGCCTGCCGCCTGGGCACATGACGCAGGGTCAGATCGGCGCCAGCGTCTTGCGCAGAACCAGCGCCGCGACCGGTGTTCCCGTTCCGGTTGCGTAGTAACCCGGCCGCCGCCCCGCCGGCGCATAGCCCTGCGCGGCATAAAGCGCGCGCGCGGGGGCGTTGTCCTCGGCCACCTCGAGAAAGACGGTAGTCGCGCCGCGCGCCTGCGCTGCCGCCTCGAAAGCGGCCAGCGCCGCGCGGGCGAGACCCTGACGGCGGTATGCGGGAGCGGTGGCGAGGGTCAGCACCTCGGCCTCGTCCAGCGTGACGCGGCCCAGCACAAAGGCGCGGGTGTCGCCTGTCAGGATCGTGCCGGCGGCGGTGAGCAGGGCTGCGAATTCGGCCTCGGACCAGGGGCGGGTGGCGTCGAACGCCTGCGCATGCAGCGCCGCCAGCGCCGCGGGCGTCACGGCAGGATCACTGGCGCGGGGTCGCGCGACGGGGCGGCGTCCGCGCTGCGGACATAGAGCGGTGCAGGCCGGGGCAGGGCGGGGTCACGCCAGCGCGCGGCGGCGATGCGGGCGATGGCGGTCACCAGCGCTGCGGCGTCGGTCGCTATGAGGTCGGGCGCTATGAGGTCGGGCGCTATGAGGTCGGGCGCTTTGGGGTCGGGCGTTGCGGCGGTGGCATCCTCGATGACCTGCGGCGCCTCGGCCCCCGCGTCGGTCAGGCGCTGCGCATAGGCCATGCCGCGCGGCGCGGGCAGGCGGACAGTCAGCGGCCGCGGCAGGCCCCACGCCGCCGCGTCGAACCCGTTCACGCCCACTGCCGGAATGCCCAGCCCCAGCGCCAGCCCCCGCGCCGCCGCGACCGCGATGCGGATGCCGGTGAAATTGCCCGGCCCTGTGCCCACGCCCAGCGCGGCAAGGTCGCGCCAGCCATGGCCCGCGCCGGCCAGCATCGCCTCCAGCAGGCCCATCAGGTGTTCGGCCTGCCCCTTGGCCATCGGATCGACACGGGTGGCCAGCACCCGGTCGCCCGACAGCAAAACGGCCGCACAATGCGCGGCCGAAGTGTCAAAGGCGAGGATCAGGTCAGGCCGCGACAGGGCGGACCTCGATCACCTCGGGGATATAGTGGCGCAGCAGGTTCTCGATCCCCATCTTGAGCGTCAGCGTGGACGAAGGGCAGCCCGCGCAGGCGCCTTGCATATGCAGATAGACGATGCCCCGGTCAAAGCCGTGGAATGTGATGTCGCCCCCGTCCTGCGCCACGGCGGGCCGCACGCGAGTGTCGAGCAACTCTTTGATCTGGTTGACGATCGCGGCATCCTCACCGCTATGCGCGGCATGGCCCGATGCGGCCTGCGCGCCCTCGATCGCGGGCTTGCCGGATTGGTAATGCTCCATGATCGCGCCCAGAATTGCGGGTTTCACATGGTCCCATTCCACGCCCTCGGCCTTGGTCACGGTGATGAAGTCGAGGCCCAGGAACACACCCGTCACACCGCCCGCCGCAAAGATCCGCGTGGCCAGCGGCGAGGTCTGCGCGGCCTCGGCCGACGGAAAATCCGCGGTGCCGACATCAAGCACGCTCTGCCCCGGCAGGAACTTGAGCGTCGCGGGGTTCGGGGTGGATTCGGTCTGGATGAACATCTGCGGCCAACCTTTTTTGTCAGGCTTTTGTTATGCGCCCGCAACGCCCCCGAGTCAAGGTTTGGAATGGTTCTAAAACATGCGGGGCCGGCCCTTGCGGACCGGCCCCGGTGATCTGGCTTGCGGTGCGTTTATCGCACGACGGACAGCTGCTGCGTCGCGACGATTTCGCCGTTCACACGCAGCACGGCCACGACATCCTGCAGCGGCTTCAGGCCGACATTGACGCGCACATCGCGGTTCGCGCCGGCATTGACATCTGTGCTGCCAAGAAGGTTCGCATAGTCGCTGTCGAGCACATTGTAGATTTCGACGGTGCCCGTGTTGGTGGCGCGCACCAGCCCGATGGACAGCGTGTCCTGCGCCGCGACGGTGCGGCTGAAGTCAAAGGCGTTGATGCTGGCCGAGGCGAGCGAGGCAGTGCCCATCAGGGCAGCGGCGGCGAGAGCGAGCGTGATCTTGGTCATGGTAATCTCCGGTCTGGTTCTGGTTATCTTTGGCGCTGGCGGCGTCATTGCCGCTGCGATGACAGACAGATCGGGTGCCGGGGGCGAGAAGTGAAGTATCTGGAACTTCACGACTTTTCACCATTATTGTGATCGCGTCCCGGGGTTGACTTGTGCCGCGCGGCCACGTCCCCCCGGATCTGCGCGCATCTGCACACCGGGTTTGCCCAGCCGCACCTCAGGGCATGACGCAGCGGGCGCGGCCGGTCACGATCCGATGATCCGGGCGTGTGCGCACATGATCGTGAAAACCGCCCGGAGGGGCAGTCAGGCACGCAGCCCGCGCCCTGTCAGCCTGTATTGCGCGCCGCAAGCTCGGCAAAGGCGCCCAGATTGAGCGCGACATGCGACAGGATGCCGATGCCCGGGGTGCCGCTGCGCAGCCGCGCGGCCATCCAGATGATGCCCAGCGCCGCAGCCCCGCCCAGCAGCACCAGCGGCCCGCCGGTGACGGTGACGCCCTGCGCGGCCAGCAAGGCCAGATGCCAGCCTGTGAACAGCACAACGGCCGCGATGGCCGCGCGCAGTCCGGGGCGCGGCAGGATCGCGCCGCGCCAGAACAGCTCTTCCAACGTGCCGTTGAGCACCGCGCCCAGCACCACCAAGGCCAGCACAGCCGCCGCGAGCGGCACCTCGTAGAGCGCCAGCGCGCCCACCCCCAGCAGGATCGCCGGCGCCAGCACGCAGAGCGTGCCGACCCATGCCCCCGGCCAGCGCACCACCAGCCAGCCCCGCAACGTAGCCGCGTCACAGCGCCAGGCCAGCGCCGTTGCCAGCAGCGCCCAATAGAGGCCGAGGCCCAGCGCATAGCCCGTCATCGGCGCCAGCATCCGCGTCAGCCCGTAAAACACCGCCGCCAGCAACGGGATCGCGACCAATGCCAGCAGGGTCAGAGGCCGGTCCATCAGGTGATCTGTTCCAGCCGTTCCTTGGACATGTCGCCCGGCACGATGGTGATCGGGATCGGCAGGCTGCCTGCCTGCCGCGTCAGTTGCGTGACGATCGGGCCCGGCCCCTTGTTGTCGGTGCCGGCCCCCAGCACCAGCACGCCGATGCTCGCGTCCTCACGGATCTGCGCCATGATCTCGGTCACGACCTCGCCCTCGCGGATCACCAGTTCGGGGTTAACGCCCTGCTTATCACGCATCCATTTGGCAAAGACCTCGAAATGCACCTCGATACGCTCGCGCGCCTCGTGCCGCATGATCTCGCCTACGCCGGCCCAGTGGTTGAAGTCATCCGTCGCGATCACCGAGAGGATCTGCACCCCTCCGCCGGTATGCGCCGCCCGCATCGCGGCAAATCGCATGGCGTTGAGGCATTCGCGGCTGTCGTCCAGCACCACGAGAAACTTGCGCATCGGGGTCTCCCTTGTCCCGCCGCGGATATTGGCGCAACGGGCTGATCGGGGCAATCACTTCGTGCTGGCCGCCCAGTCCCAGTACAGGTCGCGCACCCGTCGCGTGACCGGGCCGACCGGGTAGCGGCGGTCGTCAAAGGCCGCGACGGGCGTCACCTTCATCATGTTGCCCGACAGGAACACCTCGTCCGCGGCGCGGAAATCGTCAAAGCTCAGAACGGTTTCATGCACCCGCACGCCCTCGGCCGCGAGGTTGGCGATGTGGCGCGCGCGCGTGATCCCGGCGAGGAAAGTGCCGTTGGGCACCGGGGTAAAGACCTCTCCGTCGCGCACCATGAACACATTGGCACTGGCCGTCTCGGCCACATTGCCCAGCGCGTCGGCCACCAGCGCATTGCCAAAGCCCTTGGCCCGCGCCTCTGCCAGCATCCGCGCGTTGTTGGGGTAAAGGCAGCCCGCCTTGGCATTCACCACCGCATCCTCGATCACCGGGCGGCGGAACCGCGTGGTGGTGAGGGTCGTCGCGGTATCGGGCGCCGCCATCGGGATCTGCTCGAGGCAGATGGCAAAGCCGGTTGCGCCGGGCCTGGGCACGATGCCGAGGTCACCGCCTTCGAGCGCCCAGTACATCGGGCGGATATAGACGGCCGCGTCGGCGGGATAGGCCGCAAGCCCCTCGCGGATGGTCGCCACCATCGCATCGGTCTCCACCGTCGGCGTGATCATCAGCGCGCTGGCCGACCGGTTGACGCGCGCGCAATGCGCGTCGAGGTCGGGCGCCAGACCGTCGAAATACCGCGCCCCGTCGAACACGGTGGTGCCCAGCCACGATCCGTGATCGCCCGCCTTCATCACGGGCAGGTCGCCGTCGTGCCAGCGGCCTTCGAACCATGTGCGGATATTGGTGCCGGTGGCCATCGCGTCACTCCATCTGGGACGATGGCAAGGCTATGCCACCGTGCCCGGCATGGCGAGAGCGAAAAAGCGCATCCGGGCGGGGTAACCCGGATGCGCAAGATACACCGACCGGGACGGGGCCGATGGCGCCCGGGCCGGGGGGGCCTGGGCGAGAAGACCGGAAGGACGGACAGACCCCCGGATACCCAGACCATCGGTCGATTCGGATTCCATTTTGTGACGCGGGCCTGCGGTTACGCCTCGGCCAGAAGGACGGTCAGGTCCAGGCGCGCGTTGACCATCTGCAACCGGCCCTGCGCGTCACGCGGCCACTCTGCCGCGGGCCGGTCACGGTAGAGCTCGACCCCGTTCTGGTCCGGGTCGCGCAGATAGATCGCCTCGCTCACCCCATGATCGGCCGCGCCGTCGATGGCGATCCCCGCGTCGATCACCCGCGCCAGCACCTGCGCCAGCGACCGACGGTCGGGGTAAAGGAACGCGGTATGATAAAGACCGGTATGCCCCGGCGGCGGCGGCGTGGCGCCAAGGCTCTCCCAGGTGTTGAGCCCGATGTGGTGGTGATAATCCCCCGCCGCGAGAAACGCCGCCTGCGGGCCGTAGCGCTGCGTCAGCGTGAACCCCAGCACATCGGCATAAAAGGCGATGGCACGGTCAAGGTCGGCCACCCGCAGGTGGACATGGCCGATACGCGTGGCGGGGGGGGCAAGGTCGGTCATGGTCCACTCTCCTCAGACCGCAACAGTCTAGCCTCGCCACCCGGCCAAAGGATACGGCCATTTGTTCACGCCTCCTGTGCGATGCCGCACGCCGCATGCCGGGTCCGGTCCCCCGGTCCGCTTCTGGTTTCGGCGTCTGGTTTCGGCACCCGGTTTCAGCGTTGCGGCGCCAGCATCCCCACGATGTCATAGGTCCGCGCCAGGATCGGCGCGGCGATGGCGCGGGCGCGCTCGGCCCCTTGCGCCAGCACGCGGTCGATCTCGGCCGGGTCGGCCAGCAGGCGCGCCATCTCGGTGCTGATCGGCGCGAGTTTCGCCACCGCGAGGTCGGCCAGCGCGGGTTTGAAGCGGCCCCAGCCCGCGCCGGCATAGTCGGCCACCACCGCCTCGGGCGTCATTTCGGCCAGCGCCGCGTAGATATCCACCAGATTGCGCGCCTCGGCCCGGCCGGCGAGCCCGTCGAGCGTGTCGGGCAGCGGCGCAGGGTCGGTGCGGGCCTTCTGGAACTTTTTCGCGATGGTGTCGGCATCGTCGAGCATGTTGATGCGCTCCATGTCGCTCTCGCCCGATTTCGACATCTTCTTGGTGCCGTCGCGCAGGTTCATGACGCGGGTGGCCGGCCCTTCGATCACCGGGGTGGTGAGGGGGAAGAAATCGACCTTGTAGTCATGGTTGAACTTGGCCGCGATGTCGCGTGTCAGCTCCACATGCTGTTTCTGGTCCTCGCCCACCGGCACATGGGTCGCGTGATAGACAAGGATGTCGGCCGCCATCAGCGAGGGGTAGGCGTAAAGGCCGAGGCTGACCTTTTCGGCATTGCTGCCGGCCTTGTCCTTGAACTGGGTCATCCGGTTCATCCAGCCGACGCGCGCCACGCAGTTGAAGATCCAGCCAAGCTCTGCGTGCTGGCTGACCTGGCTCTGGTTGAACAGGATGGATTGCGCCGGGTCGATGCCCGCGGCCAGATAGCCCGCCGCCACCTCGCGCGTGGCGTGGCGCAGCTCTGCCGGGTCCTGCCAGACGGTGATGGCATGCAGATCGACCACGCAGAAGATCGTCTCCGGCCCCGTTTCCTGACCTGTGCCCTGACCTGTGCCCT
>JAACUH010000104.1 GCA_009993005.1 Rhodobacterales bacterium | reverse complement strand
CTCCCAGATGAGCGAGACCGTCGCCATGGACCGCAGCGGCAGGTCGATCGGGTCACATTGGATCGTCAGCCCCGCGGCCTGCGCTGCGCGCAGCTTGCGGCGCAACTGTCGGCAGGCGGGGCGGGCGTCGGTCCAGGTGCTGGGGTCGATCAGCGCGTCGGCCGCAATCCGCAGGACCGACCAGCCAGCGGCCCGCGCCCGCGATGCCGTGCGCGCGTCGCATTTGTACAAGAGCGGGCGCAGGCCACGGGTCCCGGCGAGGCTGTCCAGGTCATCGACCTGCGGCTGACCGAGCGGCTGACCCAGCGCCACGAGGTGCCCATGGGCCTGGCGCAGCAACCAGCCCGCGCCTTGGTCGCGGGTCACCACGATCCGCGCCCCCTGATGGGCCAGCGCCCAGTCGCTGCGCGGCGCGCGGGCGAGCGCGCGGTCACGGGCCGCGCCCTGTGCGGTTGTCAGCGCGATCGGGGCAGGCAGCAGTGACGGACGCAGGAGCGTCAGCAGCGCCAGCGCAGCAGGCACCAGATGATACACGAGGCGGTAACCGAGGATCGCCGCCAGCAGGTCGGGCTGCGGCACGGCCGGAAGCAGCGCCAGCAGTGTCAATTCGAACGCGCCCAGACCGCCGGGGCTCTGCGACAGCAGGCCCGCGCCATGCGCCAGCAGGTAGGCCGCGAGCAAGCTGCCCAGTGGAACCGCGCTGTCGGCCGGCAGGAGCGTGCCCAGCAGCAGGGCCGCGGCCGCGGTATCGGCCATCGTCCAGGCCAGCGCCGCGATACCGGCGCCCGGCCGCAGGCCGGGCATCCCCCGCAGCGGACCCATCTGGCTGATCACGACGGCGGCCAGTGCCGTGACGATCGCAAGCTGGACCAGATCGCCGCGCAGCCACAGCACGACACCGGCCGTCAGAAGGGCCCAGGCGGCGAGGAAGGACAGGCTCACCAGCGCCGACAGCCGGCCGAGCGGCCACAGATCGAGTTCGGGTAGCAGCCGCATCCGCACAAGGCCGGCGCTGAGCCCGCCAAAGCCCACGGCCTGCGCGACCGCTATCGCCCGCACCCCCGCCTGCCGGGCCCGCCGGGGGGCGACGCCGGTGCCGATCACCCGGTGGGCCAGACCGTCAAACCGGCCGATCGCGAGAAAGCTGAGGCCGCAGAACGCCACCGCAAGGAGCCACTGGCCCGGCGCGATATGGGCGAGCGCCGCGCCGGTCTGAACCAGGGTCAAGGCCAGGTCGCCCTGGGCAAGCTGGCGCAGCAGCAGCAGACCGCAGGCGAGCAGGGCAAGTAGGGGCAGGACGCGGCCCAGAGGTGCGGCAAGGCGCAGGCGTGCGGCAAGGGCGTGTGGCATGGACGACTCCGGCAAGGCCGCAGCGGGTCGCGGCATCACCGATGGTCTAGCGGCCTTGCGATGAAGGCCGGGTTAATAGCGCGCCATGAGACGGCCCCTGGCAATCCGCGCGGACGTCGGACGTGCAAACGCCCGCGCGGGTTGCGGCGGGCGTCTGGACCGGCGTTGGGCGTCAGGCTGCGGGGAGGTCAGAGTTCCGACATCAGCTGCGCCTTGGCCTCGCCCATCAGCGTGTCGAGCTTGCCGCGGATCGTGGCCTCATCGGTCAGGTGGCCGATATCGTTGAAAATCTTGCGATAAACGTCTTCATGGCCGGCCTCTTCGAAATCGGCCTTCACGACGTCCATCGCATAGGCGGTCGCCTCGTCGCCGGTCTTGCCGAGCAGGCCCGCGGCCCAGAGGCCCAGCAGCTTGTTGCGGCGCGCCTCGGCACGGAATTGCATTTCGGCGTCATGCGCGAACTTGTTCTCGAAGGCGGATTCGCGGTCGTCGAAGGTGGACATGCGGCAGTTCCTTTCCGGCTGGGTCGGGGTCGGGGTGGCGTCGCGTGACATATGCCCTCGGCAAGCCTTGCCCGCAAGGGGGGCATGGACTAAGAGGCAGTCAAAGCCGCGCTTGTGATGCATCGCCGTTCCGGGATGCACGGGGCCGCGCGGCATGCACGGAGCAACCATGGCACCACGTCGCAAGAAGGTCTATGAGGGCAAGGCCAAGATCATGTACGAGGGCCCGGAGCCGGGAACGCTCGTGCAGTATTTCAAGGATGATGCCACGGCCTTCAACGCGGAAAAGCGTGCCGTGATCGAGGGCAAGGGCGTGCTGAACAACCGCCTGTCGGAATTCTTCATGACCGGGCTGGCCAATATCGGGGTGCCCACGCATTTCATCCGCAGGCTGAACATGCGCGAACAGCTCGTGCGGCAGGTCGAAATCATCCCGCTCGAGGTGATCGTGCGCAACTTTGCGGCCGGGTCGATGGCCAAACGGCTGGGGCTCGAGGAAGGCCTCGCGCTGCCGCGGCCGATCGTGGAATTCAGCTACAAGGACGACAAGCTGGGCGATCCGCTGGTGCCCGAGGAATATATCATCGCCTTTGGCTGGGCCAGCCAGCAGGACATGGACGACATCGTGGCGATGGCGCTGCGGGTCAATGACTTCATGTCGGGTGTGATGCACGGGGTGGGCATCAAGCTCGTCGATTTCAAGATCGAGATCGGGCGCGTCTGGGACGGCGATTTCATGCGGCTGGTGGTGGCTGACGAGATCAGCCCCGATTCGTGCCGGCTGTGGGATGTCGAGACCGGCCAGAAGCTCGACAAGGATGTGTTCCGCCGCGACCTCGGCTCGCTCACCGATGCCTATACCGAAGTGGCGCGGCGGCTGGGTGTGCTGCCGTCGAATGTGACGCACCGGCCCAAGCCGACGCTCATCAACTGATCTGTCGGATTTGAGTATTTTTGGCGCAAAGAAGCTGAAAGAAGGGCGCGTGGAATGAAGGCCAGGGTACATGTGATGCTGAAGGCGGGTGTGCTCGACCCGCAGGGCGAGGCGGTGCGGCATGCGCTGGGGACGCTGGGCTTTGACGGGGTCAACGGGGTGCGGCAGGGCAAGGTGATCGAGCTTGACCTGGCCGAGGTGGACCGGGCCGCGGCCGAGGCGCAGGTGCGCGAGATGTGCGAGAAGCTGCTCGCCAATACGGTGATCGAAAGCTACCGGGTCGAGGTCGCCTGAGCGATGCGCGCCGCCGTCCTGCGGGACTACAATGCGCCGCTGGAGATCGAGGATGTGGCGATGCCTGTCTGTCCGGTCGATGGCGTCGTGCTGCGGGTTCTGGCGTGCGGTGTGTGCCGGTCGGACTGGCATGGCTGGTCGGGCGAGCATCCGCGGGTCAAGCCCGGGCAGATCGGCGGGCACGAATATTGCGGCGAGGTGGTCGAGGCGGGGCCGCGGTCGCGCTGGGCGTTGGGCGACAGGCTGGTGGCGCCGTTCATCCTGTCCTGTGGGGCCTGCGCGGCCTGCCAGTCGGGGCAGGGCCATACCTGCCCGGATCAGCGCCTGCCGGGCTTTACGCAACCCGGTGCCTTTGCCCAATATGTCGCCGTGCCGTTCGACCACAACCTTGCGCGGCTGCCCGAGGGCATGTCGCCCACTCTGGCGGCGGGGCTGGGGTGCCGGGTGACGACCGCCTGGCACGGGTTGACCGGGCGCGCGGCCTTGCAGGCGGGCGAATGGCTGGCGGTTCATGGGACCGGCGGGATCGGCCTTTCGGCGCTGATCCTCGGCCGGGCGCTGGGCGCGCGGGTGGTGGTTGTCGATATCGTTCCCGAGAAGCTCGCGCATGCGCTGAGCCTCGGGGCCGAGGCGGCGGTGGACGCAAGGGAGGGCGCCACCGCCGCACAGATCAGGGCGATCACCGGCGGTGGCGCACATGTGAGTGTCGAGGCGCTGGGGATTGCCGCGACCACGAATGCGAGCATCGACTGCCTGCGCCCGCTGGGCCGGCATGTGCAGATCGGCATGCCGGTGGGCCATACCGCGCGGATGGAGATCAACATGAACGCGGTCTATATGGGCAATCTCGCGCTTTACGGCACGCGCGGCATGCCAAGCTGGCGCTACCCGTCGCTCTTGAGCCTGATCGAGGGCGGCAAGGTGGACATGTCGCCGCTGATCGCGCGCGAGATCGCGCTGAGCGGGGTGAGCGCGGAGCTTGCGGCCTTTGACGGGCCGACGCCGCCAGGGGTGGCCGTCGTCACCGATTTCGAGAACTGAAAGGGTCTGCCTGTCATGAAAGCTGCCGTCATCGTTTTTCCGGGGTCGAACTGCGACCGCGACCTCGCCGTGGCCTTGCGCGATGCGGGGGCGGATGTGCAGATGGTCTGGCACAAGGATGCGGCCCTGCCTGCCGGTGTCGATCTGGTGGCGGTGCCGGGCGGGTTCTCCTTTGGCGATTATCTGCGCTGTGGGGCCATCGCGGCGCAGTCGCCCGTGTGTCAGGCGGTCGTGGCCCATGCGGGGCGGGGCGGTTATGTGCTGGGTATCTGCAACGGATTTCAGGTGCTGACAGAGACTCGGCTGTTGCCCGGCGCATTGCTGCGCAATGCGGGGCTGCGCTTTGTCTGCCGCACGGTCGGGTTGCGGGTGGCGACAGATGACAGCGTCTTTACGGCGGGCTACGGGCGCGGGGCAGAGATCGCGCTGCCGGTCGCGCATCATGACGGCAATTATTTCGCCGATGCCGAAACGCTCGCACGGTTGCAGGGCGAGGACCGGATCGCATTCACCTATGCCGACAATCCCAACGGGTCGGTGGCCGATATCGCTGGCGTGCTTTCGACCAACCGGCGGGTGCTGGGGATGATGCCCCACCCCGAACGCGCGGCGGATGCGGCGCTGGGCGGGACCGACGGGCAGGCGCTTTTCCGCGCGGTCGTGGGCGTGATGGCGCAGGCGTGACAGGGCAGCCGGCCGGTCCGCGGTCGGGATTGCTTGCCGCGGGGGGCGCAGATGCCTAATCTGGAGCGCATGTCCGAAACCGCGCAGCGCAGAAAGGTCTGGGTCAGGGGGCGCTGGCTTTGGCGCGCGGCACTTCTTGCGTTCTGCGGCGTGGCGATAGCCGTGATTTCGGTCACCAACCAGTTCCTGACCGAGCGCTATACCGAGACCACCGTGTCGCGCGCCGAGGTGCGGCTGACGCTTTACGTGGGCAATATGGTCAGCGAATTGCAGCGCAACTCCATCGTGCCGCAATTGCTGGCCCGTGACCCCGAGCTGATCGGCGCGCTGAGCACCTCCGACTTTTCCCGCTCGACGCAGCGCCTCTTGTCCTTTGTGGACGAGATCGGCGCGGCCTCGCTGGTGCTCTATGACCGCGACGGGCGGATCATGGCGGCGACCGACCGCAACCGGCTGGGCGAATTGCATCGCAGCGCGCCCTATTTCGTCGATGCGCTGCGGTCGAACCGGACGATCTTTACCGCGCTCAACCGCGATGGGGTGTCCTACAATTTTCTGTATTCCCGCAAGATCGAGGCGGCGGGCAATACGCTGGGCGTGATCGCGGTCGAGGTGGACCTCGCCAAGCTCGAACGCAGCTGGGCGGGCACGTCGGAGGCGGTGTTCGTCACCGACAGCGCCGGGCAGATCATCCTGTCCACCGAACCGCGGTGGCGCGGCCTTGACGAGGCGGGCGCGCTCGAGCGGCAGTCGGTGCCCGGCGCGCTGGAACGCGCGCTGCGCGCGACGCAGGACTGGGCGACGCCGACCGCCGATACCTACCTGAGCGGCGAGGCCGTGCTGCGCAGCGAATTGCGCGTGCCCTTCCAGGGCTGGAAGATGGTGAGCTTTACCGCTTATGCCCCGGTGCGCGAGCGGGTGAACGGCGTGCTCGCGCTCGAGATCATGGGATTTGCGATTCTCCTCGCCGCGGCCTTCTGGGTGTCCTCGCGCAAGACCGCGAACCGGCTGGTGCTGTTCCAGCGCGAATCGGCGGAACTGCGCCAGTTGAACGCGCGGTTGCAGCGGGAAATTGCCGAGCGCGAAAAGGTCGAAAAGACGCTCGAAGTGGCCGAGCAGACGCTGGCGCAGTCCTCCAAACTCGCCGTGCTGGGCGAGATGTCGGCGGCGGTGAGCCATGAGCTGAACCAGCCGCTGGCCGCGATGAAAACCTACCTCGCGGGCGCGCGTCTGCTGCTGCAACGCCGCCGTCCAGACGAGGCCCTGTCGTCGTTCCAGCGCATCGACGACCTGATCGACCGGATGGGGGCGATCACGCGGCAGCTCAAGTCCTATGCGCGCAAGGGCAAGGAGGCATTCGAGCCTGTGGATACAAGGGCTGCGGTGTCCTCGGCGCTGGCGATGATGGAGCCGCAGCTCAAGACCCGCAAGGTCACGATCAACCGCACCCTGCCGGCCGAGCCGGTGATGATCCTGGGCGACCGGCTGCGGCTCGAGCAGGTCATCGTCAACCTGCTGCGCAATGCGCTCGATGCCACCAAGGGCGTGCGCGACCCGACCATCGACATCATGCTGGCGCAGGGCGACACGGTGCGCCTGAGCGTGCGCGACAACGGCGAGGGGATCGAGAACCTCGACGAGCTGTTCGAGCCGTTCTACACCACCAAGCAGCCCGGCGAGGGGATCGGTCTGGGGCTTGCCATCTCGTCCGGCATCGTCAACGACTTGGGCGGGCGGCTCACAGCGCGCAATGCGGCCAGTGGCGGCGCGGTGTTCGAGGTGCAGTTGCCGGTATGGAATGCAGCCGCCGCGGCGGCGGAATGAGGATGCGCAGATGAGCAAGGCCATGAAGATCGCCATCGTGGATGACGAAAGGGACATGCGCCAGTCGATCAGCCAGTGGCTTGCGCTGTCAGGTTTCGACACCGAGACCTTTGCCAGCGCCGAGGATGCGCTCAAGGGGCTGTCGGCGGATTATCCGGGCATCGTGGTGAGCGACATCAAGATGCCGGGCATGGACGGGATGCAACTGCTGCGCAAGCTGCGTTCGGTGGACAGCACGCTGCCGGTCATCATGATCACCGGGCATGGCGATGTGCCGATGGCGGTCGAGGCGATGCGGATCGGGGCCTTCGATTTTCTGGAAAAGCCGTTCAACCCCGACCGCATGACCGAACTGGCCAAGAAGGCCACGCAGGCACGCCGCCTCACGCTCGACAACCGCGCGCTGCGGCGCGAGCTGTCCGATGGCTCTGCGCTGATGTCCAAGCTGATCGGGTCGAGCCCGGCGATGGAGCGGCTGCGCGAGGATATCCTCGATCTGGGGCAGGCCGACGGCCATGTGCTGATCGAGGGCGAGACCGGCACCGGCAAGACGCTGGTGGCCCATGCGCTGCATGCCGTGTGCGCGCGGGCGAGCCGCAAGTTCGTTTTGCTGTCCTGTTCCGCCTTTGACGAGGACACGCTCGCGCGGCGGATCTTTGGCCCGGTGCAGGATGATGAACCGATGCCCGCGTTGGAGGATGCGCGCGGGGGCACGCTGGTGCTTGAGGATGTCGAGGCGCTGTCAGGCGTGATGCAGTCGCGGCTCCTGACCGCGATCAACGAACAGGGCAGCCCGGCCGAGACGCGGATCGTGGCGATCTCGAACCTGCAGGAGCTCGACAAGACCGCCGAGAGCGTGCTGCGCCCGGACCTCTTTTACCGGCTCGCCGCGCTGCGCATCACGGTGCCGCCGCTGCGCCAGCGGGGCGAGGATATCCTGACGCTGTTCACCCGCCTGTCGGACCAGTTCGCCGATGAATACGGCTGCGAGGCGCCGGTGGTATCGGCGCAGGAGGCGGCGCAACTGTTGCAGGCGCCCTGGCCGGGCAATGTGCGCCAGCTCATCAACGTGGCCGAGCGTGCGGTTCTGCAGAACCGGCGCGGCACGGGCTCTATCGCGTCGCTGCTGATGGCCGACAGCGACGACAGCCGCCCGGCAATGACGACCGAGGGCAAGCCGCTCAAGGAATTCGTCGAGGCGTTCGAGCGGATGCTGATCGACAACACGATGCGCCGGCACAAGGGGTCGATCACCGCGGTGATGGACGAGCTGTGCCTGCCGCGCCGCACGCTGAACGAGAAGATGGCCAAGTATAACCTCAGCCGGTCAGACTACCTCTGACACACGCATGGGTTGCGCCCCGAATTGGTGTGGCTGCAAGATTGCCATTGTAAAGGCGGGCCGCTCTCCCTTATGAAGAGAGGGTGGTCTATTGTGTCGGTGACGTGACACAGGGCGCAAGGAATTTTCGTTCCAGACATTCCCGGGCAGATGACTCGGCGTGTGGGGCGGACTGGATTGGTCTTTCGGGGCCTTTGACATAGCCCCTTTGCGCGGCACTCACGACAATGCGCAGGGGTCTTGAACGGGCGCGCCGGCGAACGGCGCGTCGGAGAAGAACCGCGATGCAACGCGCGCAACAGACAGGCATGAGGAGCGGCGCCCCGAGGGGCGCGCACCCGTGCCGCGCGCGGATCGCCTCAATCAGACACGCCAGACGGGCCGCCGCCCCACCCGGGCGGCCGGCTCCATGCGCGTGCGAATGGAAAACATGGCCAAGAAAATGCTCATCGATGCCACCCACAGCGAGGAAACTCGCGTTGTGGTGGTGGACGGAAACAAGGTCGAGGAATTCGATTTTGAAAGCGCGTTCAAGCGCCAGCTAGCTGGCAATATCTATCTCGCCAAGGTCACGCGGGTCGAACCCTCGCTGCAGGCGGCCTTTGTGGATTATGGCGGAAACCGGCATGGTTTCCTCGCCTTTTCGGAAATCCACCCGGATTATTACCAGATCCCCATCGCCGATCGCGAGGCGCTGTTGGCCGAGGAACGCGCCGAGGCGCAGAGCGAGCGTGACGCCGACGATGCCGAGGATGACGGCGCCGGCCGGTCGCGTGGCGGCAACGGCGAAGGCAACGGCAATGGTAACGGCAATGGTAACGGCAATGGCCGCAGCCGGTCGCGCGGTCGCAACCGGACGCGCGCTGCCGCGGCGTCTGCGGATGCGGTGACCTCGCAGGAGGCCGAATCGAGCGAGATCTCCGGGATGGAGATGATCGATCTGGGCGAAGGCGATGCCGATGCTGATGGCGTGACCGAGGGCCTGTCGCCGATGGTGACGGTCGCCGACACGCCTGTCGAGACGCCAGCCGCGAGCGACGCAGGCGAGGCCCGCGATGCCGGTGAGGCCCGCGAGGCCGGTGAGGCCAGTGACGCGGTCGAGGCCAGTGATGCGGTCGAGGATCGCGGCAACCTCGATGTCGTCGAAAAGGACGACACCATCGAATCCGTCGGTGACAGCGACGACAGCGAATTCATGCGCCCCGTGCGCAAGCCGCGTGTGCGCCGCTACAAGATCCAGGAAGTGGTCAAGGTCCGCCAGATCATGCTGGTGCAGGTCGTCAAGGAAGAGCGCGGCAACAAGGGCGCGGCGCTGACCACCTATCTGTCGCTCGCCGGGCGCTACTGCGTGCTGATGCCCAACACCGCGCGCGGCGGTGGCATCTCGCGCAAGATCACCAATGCGGTGGACCGCAAGAAGCTCAAGGAAATCGCGGGCGAGATCGACGTGCCCGATGGCGCGGGGCTCATCATCCGCACCGCGGGCAGCCAGCGCACCAAGACCGAGATCAAGCGCGACTATGAATATCTTCAGCGGCTGTGGGAGCAGATCCGCGAACTGACGCTGAATTCCATCGCGCCGGCCAAGATCTATGAAGAGGGCGACCTGATCAAGCGGTCGATCCGCGATCTCTACTCCAAGGATATCGACGAGGTGATCGTCGAAGGCGCCGACGGCTACCGCATCGCCAAGGACTTCATGCGGATGATCATGCCGTCGCATGCCAAGAACGTGAAGCTGCATGCCGAGCCGCTGCCGCTGTTTGCGCGCCATCAGGTCGAGGGCTACCTCGCCGCGATGTTCAACCCGACGGTGCAATTGCCTTCGGGCGGCTACATCGTGATCGGCGTGACCGAGGCGCTTGTCGCCATCGACGTGAACTCGGGCCGCGCGACCAAGGAAGGCTCGATCGAGCAGACCGCGCTCAAGACCAATCTCGAGGCCGCCGACGAGGTCGCCCGTCAGGTCCGCCTGCGCGACCTTGCCGGGCTGATCGTGATCGACTTCATCGACATGGACGAGCGCAAGAACAACGCCGCCGTGGAGAAGCGCTTCAAGGACAAGCTCAAGACCGACCGCGCCCGCATCCAGGTCGGGCGGATCAGCGGCTTTGGCCTGCTCGAGATGAGCCGCCAGCGCCTGCGCCCCGGCATGATCGAGGCCACCACGCAGCCCTGCCCGCATTGCCATGGCACCGGCCTCCTGCGGTCGGATGACAACGTCGCGCTGGCGATCCTGCGCCAGCTCGAGGAAGAAGGCGTGCGCGGCCGGTCCAAGGAGGTGCTGGTCAAGGCGCCGGTGGGCATCATGAACTTCCTGATGAACCACAAGCGCGAGCATATCGCGGCCATCGAGCTGCGCTATGGCATGGCGGTGCGGGTCGAGGCCGACCTGTCGCTGATCTCGCCCGATTTCGCGCTTGAAAAGTTCAAGACCGCGACGCGGGCGGTGCCCGAGCCGTCGCTGCATGTGGTGTCGGCCAATGCCGCGCTGATGGACGACGGGTTCGACGACGAGGCGGTTGAGGACGAGGTCGAGGACGAGGACGATGCGGCCGCAGAAGCGCCCGTCGCGGCCGAGCGTGCCGAGCGTGCCGAGCGCAGCGAGACGGCCGAGGGCGACGACAAGCCCCGCAAGAAACGGCGGCGCCGTCGGCGGCGGCGGGGGGCCAATGGTGCCGAGGGCGGGCCGCTCGAGGCTGGCCAGTCGGATGAGGACGACGACAGCGAAGACGACGAGGACGGCGAGGCTCAGGCAGTTGCCCAGATCCCTGCCGCGGCCGAAGTGGCGGAGCCCGTCGCTGACAAGCCCGCGCGCAGCCGCAGCCGGTCGCGCAGCCGCAAGCCTGCCGTGACAGCGGATGCAGCCGATCCGACCGTGGTCGAGGCGGCGGCAGAACCGATCGCGGAGACGGCGGCGAACACGCCCAGCGCGCCCGATGCTGACGCCGCCCCGGCCAAGCGCAGCCGCAGCCGTAGCCGGGCCAAACCTGCGCTGCCCGAAGCTGGCAGTGAGGCCGCAGCAGAGGCCGCAGCAGAGGCCGTGGGGACCGAACCCGCCGCCGCGCCAGAAGCTGCCCCCGCGCCCAAGCGCACCCGCGCTCCGCGCAAGCCCAAGGCAGACACTACGCCGGCAGACACCGCGCCGGCAGTTACCGCGCCGGCAGAGGCACCCTCGGCCGGGGCAGCCGCCGCCGATGTGGTCGCCGTGTCACCGGCAGAGGCAGAACCGGCCCAATGGCCCTCCGATCCGCAGGATGTCCCTGCGGCGGCTTCCGCTGCCCCGCCTGCCGCGCCTGCTGCGGCATCGCAGGTGCTGTGGTCTGAAACGCCCGCAGCCGAGGCACCTGCCGAGGACAAGCCCAAGCGGCGCGGCTGGTGGTCGCTGGGCCGCTAGGCCGACCGCAATGCAACAGCGAGGCCGGGCAGTGCAAACTGTCCGGCCTTTTCTGTTGTGTCGGGGCCCTTCTGTCGGGCTATCCGATCGGGTCTGCGCCGCGCCGGATCAGCCAGACCTGCGCCGGGCCATCGTCGGCCGTCCCGATCACCTCGTGCCCGGCCTGCGCGCAGAAATGCGGCACGTCGATCACCGCGACCGGATCGTCGGCCAGCAGGCGCAGCACCTCGCCCGCCCGCATCGCCAGCAACCGCTTGCGCGCGCGCAGCACCGGCAGGGGGCAGATCAACCCGCG
>JAACUH010000010.1 GCA_009993005.1 Rhodobacterales bacterium | reverse complement strand
TCGGCCCTGAACGCCGTGCTTGCGCGCCTGCCATTCGCCATCGCCGAGGAACTTGATGCCGGTGCTGTCCACGCGCAGGTGCAGCGGGCCATCGGCGCGACGATACGGGATCTGGACGGCGAGAGTCTTCTGCCGTCGGCACAGGGTCGTGTCGTCAGGCACGGACCGATTCAAGTTTGCCAACTTCAGCAGGCTGGCCACCATCCCGGTCGTTTGCCGGAGCGGCAGCCTGAACAGGACCTTGATGGTCCGACAGAACTGGACCGCCGCATCAGAGAATACCGCAGGGCGACCTGGGCTGCCGTCAGGCGGCGCGAGCCAGGTCATATCCTTGTCCAGCCAGATCAGCAGCGACCCACGCTTGCGCAGCGCCACTGAGTAGCTGGACCAGTTCGTCGTGCGGTAGCGGGCGGGCGATGGCTTGCTCATCAACCCCGTCTAACCGCATGGATTCACGTTGTGAATCCTCCACGGCCAGAGTTGTGCAACAACGCCCATCGCGATGTGCATCAAGGGCCTTGCCGAACAAGATGTCCGAACGCGCCTGTCCGACAATCTGATGATGGGTGGCTTTGTTAAGGGTGACACGCTTGGCAATGGCTACACCGCCTACTGCAATGGCAGGACCGACATCGAGGCTTTCATCCTGGCAAGCGACCACACCACATCCATCAGCCTGCGCAGACGGTAGCGGTCACGCGCCGGTGGCGCTGGCCGGCCAATCTTGCGTTGCGGGCTGCCGCCAAAGCCGCCATTGGTTGAATACCCCCGGTTCACCCTCTTTCGGAGCCACGTCCGCATCGACAGGATCAATGGCTCATGCGCCCCAGATGGCGGCGACCTCCTCGTCCCAGCCCAGCGTCATGCGCGCGCCGTCGGCGATGACCGGGCGCGCCATCACGGCGGGGCTGTGGACAAGCTGCTCCTCGGCCTCGGCCTCCCTGATCCAGGCAGAAAGGCCGCGCCAGACGACCGACTTGCGGTCGATCAGCCGGTCGCCGAATTCATGCAGCAGCGCCGCGCGCTCGGCCTCGGTCAGGGGGTCCGCCCGGATGTCGCGCAGCGTCGCGTCATGGCCGGCGGCACGCAGCGATTTCAGCGCGCGGGTGGTGTCAGAGCAGGTCGGCAGGCCATAGACGATCATCGGTCGGTCCTCTCAGGTGGTCAGGGCGCGGGTGATCATCACCCCGCCCCAGGCTGACACCCCCGTCAGCACAGTCCCCCAGGCAAGGTCAAGCGCCACCATGCTCGGGTGCCAGTCGCGCATGATGGCATAGCTGGTAAACTCGTAGGTGCCATAGGCCATCGCCCCGATCACCGCGCCGCCGATCAGCGCCTGCAGCGGCAGCCCGGCGCGCAACGCGGGCAGCGACACGAGCCACAGCAGCCCCGCGACATAGGCGAGGTAGAACAGCGCCGCCGGAACGACGCGGATGTCGGTCAGCATCAGCGGCCCGATATGGCTGTCAAAGAGCGGCTTCATCACGCGGCTGAGCATCACCGCGTCGAGCAGCAGAAAGATCGCGGCGGTCGAGATGTAGAGGATGGCGAGGATCATGGGTGGTCTCCTTTGACCGCAATACCTAGGGCCAGGGATCGGTTCCGCCACCCGGCATCACCGGATCACGCAGCCCCGGAGCGGCGCCCGCCCCGTGCGGGCAGCGCGGGTGCGGCCCTCAGCCCTGCCGCCCGAAAAGCCCGGTGAGCGCGCGGCGCACCAGACCCGTGACCGCGGGGCGTGCGGTGGCGACAAAGGGCAGCGGCCGGCAGACCTCGATCGCGGCGACGCCCACGCGGGCGGTCAGCGCGCCGTTGATCACCCCTTCGCCAAAGCGGCGCGACACCCTGGACAGCACGCCGCCGCCAGCGACCGACCCGATCAGGTCGTCGCCCACCGCCACCGCCCCGGTCGCCACCAGATGCGCCAGCACCGTGCGGGTGATCCGCCATGACCCGAGCACCCCCGCGCGCCCGCCATAGACCTCGGCGATGCGGCGGATCATCCGCAGGTTGGCGGTCAGCGCGGTGAACACATCCGCCAGCGCCAGCGGCACGATGGCCGTCACCGTCGCCACCATCCGCGCCGCCGCCTCGACCTCGCGCGCGGCCTCGGCGTCGAGCGGGGCGAGAAGCTGCGTCTCGGCCAGCGCCAGAAGCGCATCGGCATCCAGCACCTCGCCGCCGCGCTCGCGCAGCGCGGCGCGGCCCCAGCCTGTCTCGGCCCGGTCGGCATAAAGCGCGTCGAGCCGCGCAATCACCGCCCGCGCCTGCCCCAGATCGCCCGCCGCGCGCGCGGCGATCCCCGCCTTGTGGATCCCGTCGAGCCGCCGCAGCCGCCCGAACGCCGCCAGTTCGCGCAGCGCCAGCACCGCCAGCACCAGCACAAAGGCCGCGACCAGCCCGGTCGCCACCGCGCCGAGCACCGGCGACCGCGCCAGCAGCCCGGTCACGTAATCCCAGGCCGCCAGCGACAGCACAAAGCCGGTGATGCTGACCGCCAGCCCCCAGAACCAGCGCGCCAGCCGCGACGGCGGCCGCGCCGCCAGTGCCGCCACCTGCGCCATCGCGGGCGGCCGGCCGGCATCGCTGTCGGGCACGGCAGGCGCGGCGTCGGGCTGCACCGGTGGACCGTCGTCGATCTCGATCAGCACGGCGCCCTTGTTTGACGGGCCTGCGGTGGTCCTGTCGGTCACAGCCTGTCCCCCAGCAAGAACTCTGCCGCCTTGTCCAGCCGGATATGCGGCGGCCCGTCACCGGGGCGCAGGGTCAGCCGGGCGGGGGCGAAATCCATCACCTTGTAATCCGCGTCGAGCCAGCCCGCCGCCCCTTCGCGCGCGGGGGACAGCAGATGCGCGGGGTCTGTCGGCAGCGCACCGGGGTAGAACGCCGCCTGCCTGCCCGAGCCCAGCAACTGCCCGCGCACCACGTCGAGCGGCCGGCCCTCATGCGTCACCGTCTCCTCGACCGTGGTGCGCAGTGCGGCGATGGCCATCGCGCCCGTGCGCGCGCCGGAAAAATCCGCGCGATCCCGCGCCTCGCGCAGCAGCGCCTCGGTGATCGCGGCCAGTTGCGGGTGCTGGCTGTGGTGCAGATGGTCGGCCTTGGTCGCGGCAAAGAGGATCCGCTCCACCCGCCGCCCGGCGAAAAGCCGCGTGAGCCAGGCGTTGCGGCCGGGACGAAACGCCGCGAGGATATCGGCCATCGCGCGGCGCAGATCCTCGACCGCGCGGGGGCCGTCATGGATCGCGCCCAGCACATCGACCAGCACGATCTGGCGGTCCACCCTGGCGAAATGGTCGCGAAAGAACGGACGCACCACATTGCGCTTGTAGCTCTCGAACCGGCGTTCGCATTCGCGCCAGAGCGACCGGCGCGGCATGCTGCCCGCACCGGGCAAGGGCGCGAATGTCAGCACCGGCGATCCCGCCATGTCGCCCGGCAGCAGGAACCGCCCCGGCGTGCAATCCGACCAGCCCGCCGCGCGCGCCGCCGTCAGATAGGCGGTAAAGGCCGCGGCCAGCGCCTGGGCTCCGGGCTCATCGAGGTCGGCGGCAGGGTCGGTCGCGGCCAGCAGCGCAAGGAACGCCGCCGCCTCGGGCCGGTCTGCGATGCGCGCCAGCGTGTCGGTGGCCCAGGCGGCATAGCTCTTGTCCAGCAGGCCAAGGTCGAGCAGCCATTCGCCCGGATAATCCACGATATCGAGGTGCAGCGTGCGCGGCCCCGACAGGCCCGCGAGAAACCCCGTCGGCTGCACCCGCAGCGACAGGCGCAGTTCGCTCACCCTTCGCGTGCCCTCGGGCCAGCTTGGCTGCGGGGCGGTGAGGCGCGCCAGATGCGTCTCGTAGTCAAAGCGCGGCACGGTATCGTCGGGCTGCGGCTGGAGCCAGGCGCTGCGGATCGACCCGTTGGCGGCGGCGACAAGCTGCGGCATGCGTCCCCGGTCCATCAGATTGGCGACCAGCGAGGTGATGAACACCGTCTTGCCCGCGCGGCTGAGCCCGGTGACGCCCAGCCGGATCACCGGATCGGCAAAGGGCGCGGCGAGCGTGTCCGTCACCGTGCCCACCCCGCGCGAGAGGCCGCCCAGCAGGCTGTCGGCAATGTCGGAGATGGCCAAGTGCAACCCCTTGTTCTGGCGGTTCGACCCTAGATAGGCGGCGCGGGGCGGGATGTGTAGGGCCATTCACGGGGATTGATTTCGCCCGCCCCCCCGATTAGGCGGCAGGGATGCCCCGCTATGCGCTGAAAATCGAATATGACGGCCGCCCCTTTGCCGGCTGGCAACGCCAGAGCGCGCAGGCTTCGGTGCAGGGCGCGGTCGAGGCCGCGCTCGACCGGGTCGAGGGGGGCACGCATCTGATCGCCGCCGCCGGGCGCACCGATACGGGGGTGCATGCGACGGGACAGGTCGCGCATTGCGACATGGCCCGCGACTGGGACCCGTTCCGCCTGGCGGCCGCGCTGAATGCGCATCTGCGGCCCCTGCCCGTGGCGGTGGTGGCCTGCGCACCTGTGGCGGCGGACTGGCATGCACGGTTTTCGGCCGTCGAGCGGCGCTACACCTACCGCATCATTTGCCGCCGCGCGCCGCTGGTGCATGATGCAGGCCGTGCTTGGCGGGTGCCGGTCACGCTCGATGTCGCGGCGATGCAGGCGGGGGCGGATCATTTGCTGGGCCGGCACGACTTTACCACCTTCCGCGCGACACATTGCCAGGCCACGAGCCCCATCCGCACGCTGGACGAGGCGCGTATCGAGACGCGGCCTTGCGACAACGGGCAGGATCTGCGGATCCACCTGCGCGCGCGCAGTTTCCTGCACAATCAGGTCCGGTCCATCGTCGGCACGCTCGAGAGGGTCGGTGCCGGGGCCTGGGCGCCGGGCGCGGTGGCCACGGCCCTCGCCGCGCGCGACCGCACCGCCTGCGGGCCGGTGGCCCCGGCAGAGGGGCTGTGTCTGACCGGCGTGGGCTATCCGGCCGACCCTTTCGCGCCGCTCATGCCAGCAGGGTGATCCGCGCGACGGCAAGGTCGGCATCAAAGGCGCGCCCGATGGCGACCAGCCCGATCCGGCGCAGGCGGGACAGGTCGAGGGGCGCCTCGATGCGGTGCGGGGCAAAGGCCGCAAAGGGCAGCGTGACCTCGGCCCATGCAGCACCCGCCACAAAGCTCGCCCGGTAGGACTGCCAGGGCCGCGTCACATCGGCGCTGCGCAGATGCAGGTTGTAGGTCTCGCCATTGCCGCAGACCGTGAGGCGGAGCCCCGTAAAGCGGCGCGCATCCAGATCGCCGCCGTCTGGGGCGAGATCACGCGCCGCCTGGACAAAGCCGCCGTTATTGGCCAGCGACACCCTGCCCGTCAGCCGCAGCGCCGGGCGGCCGCGCACCATTTCGCGCCGCAGCGCACCCTGCGACAGCCCGCCCATCACCCCGTCGCTGAGCAGCGCCCAATCGGGGGCCATGTCCGCGCGGCCGGCCGGATGGCTGAAATCGTCGAGGAGGAGGTCGGCGTGCGGCATGTCAGAGAGGTAGCCCCGCCCCCGCCCAAGGCAACATGCGCGGGGTTGCGTTGCGGCGCAGGCAGGATCATCCTGCGCGCCGGGGTCTGCCGATCATGGCTGACGGCCCCGCAGATGCAGGAGCCGGCAATGGCCAAGGGTCAGATGCGCAGCAACAAGGAAGTCAAGAAACCCAAGAAGGACAAGAAGGCGGCGCCGGCAGCGCCCGCCGCCTTTGAGAAAGGCATCTCGCAAGGCTTTGGCAAGCCCGCGAAAAAGAGCTGAAAGGACCGCAGAATTGCCCTATGCCATGATCGCCACCGTGCCGGGCGGCCCCGATGTGCTGACCCGCCGCGCCATCACCCCGCCTGCGCCCGGGCCGGGCGAGATCATGATCCGGCAGACGGCCATCGGTCTGAACTATATCGACGTCTATTTCCGGCAGGGCCTCTACCCCTGGCCGCAGGGCGATGGCCTGATCCTGGGCAGCGAGGGTGCGGGCGTGGTCGAGGCGCTGGGTGCGGGTGTGACAGGGCTGACGCTGGGCCAGCGGGTGGCCTATGCCGTGACCAACGGCGCCTATGCGACGCATCGGCTGATCCCTGCCGCGCAGGCGGTGGCGCTGCCTGATGACATCGCCGACGAGGTCGCGGCGGCCGTGATGCTCAAGGGGCTGACGGTGCATTACCTGATCCACCACAGCCATGCCGTGACGGCGGGCGATACGGTGCTGTTTCACGCGGCGGCGGGTGGCGTGGGCCTTCTGGCAGGGCAATGGCTCGCCGAGAAGGGCGTGCGCGCCATCGGCACGGCGGGCGGGCCACAGAAATGCGCGCTGGCGCGGGCGCATGGCTATGACGCGGTGATCGACAGCCGCGCCGAGGATGTGGTCGGCCGGGTAATGGACCTGACCGGCGGCGCGGGGGTCGCGGCCGCCTATGACAGCGTCGGGGCGGACACGATTCTGGGCTCGGTGGCGGTGCTGGCGCGGTTCGGCACTCTGGTGAGTTTCGGGCAATCCTCGGGCGCGCCAGAGGCGCTGCGGGTGTCGCACCTCGCGCGGGCCTCGCTGCGGCTGACGCGGCCGTCGCTGTTCCACCACAGCGCCTCGCCGGGTTGGCTCGCGCGGGCGGCGGGCGACCTCTTTGGCGTGATCCGCAGCGGCGCCGTGCAGGTATGCATCGGCGCGCACTGGCCGCTCGATCAGGTGGCGCAGGCGCATGGGGCGCTCGAGGCGCGGGCGACGACGGGGTCCACGGTGCTGATCCCCTGACGCGGGCGTGACGGGGGCGTGACGGGGGCATGACGGGGGCGTGACGGGGGCGTGACGGGGGCGTGACGGGGGCGTGACGGGGGCGTGACGGGGGCGTCACACCCCCGGACCCGCAGCAAAGCCGGGGGTTTCACACCCCCGGACCCGCAGCAAAGCCGGGGGTTTCACACCCCCGGACCCGCAGCAAAGCCGGGGGTTTCACACCCCCGGACCCCCGTGGGATATTTCCGGCCAAAAGATGGGCAGCAGGGCGCTGCGGCGGATGTCGTGCCTGGGGTCTTTTGGCCCTTTTGGGCCATTGGCGCGCATGGTAGGGTCGTCCTCCAACGCAAAGGACAGGCGCGAGCATGCAGGGCTTTCCATTCAGCAGCGACAGGGTCGGGCGTGGCCGCTGCGGTATGGTGCGCGCCGCATGACCGCGGGGCCCGCGCGCGACGACAGCCGGGGGGACGCGGCGGCGCTTCACCTCGAGGGGGAACTGACGCTCGCTGGCGTCTCTGCGCTCAACCGGCGCTGCGAGGCGCTCGACGGGGGGCTGCAGGTCACGGCCGACATGGCGGGGGTCACGCGGCTCGATACCGCCGGGGCCTGGGCGCTGGCGCGGCTCGAGGCACGTCTGGCGGCGCAGGGCGGGTCTGTGCGCTTTGACGGGATCGCACCGGCGCAGGCCAGCCTGCTGCGCGCCGTGACGGCGGCCATGCCCAAGGTCGAAGAGGTGCCGGCCGCGCGCTGGCGCTTGACTGACCTGCTCGAAGGGCTGGGGCGCGGCGTCGCGGGCGGGACCGGATTTCTGCTTGCGCTGGTGGCCTATCTCGGGCTCTTTCTGGCGCGGCTGGGCCGGGCGCTGCGCCACCCGTCGGAGTTCCGTCTGACCTCGCTGGTGCATCATTGCGGCGAGGTGGGGCTCAAGGCGGTGCCGATTGTATCGGTCATGGCCTTCCTGATCGGGGTGGTGCTGGCCTTTCAGGGCTCGGCGCAGCTGCGCCAGTTCGGGGCGGAGGTCTTTGTCGTCGATCTGATCGCGATCTCGATCCTGCGCGAACTGGGCATCCTGCTCACCTCGATCATCGTGGCGGGGCGCACGGCCTCGGCCTTTACCGCCGCCATCGGGTCGATGAAGATGCGCGAGGAGATCGACGCGATGCGCACGCTGGGGCTCGACCCCGCGATGGTGCTCTTCGTGCCGCGGATCCTCGCCTTGCTGCTGATGCTGCCGATCCTGGGGCTGGTGGCCAATGTGATGGGCCTCTTGGGAGGCGCGATCATGTCCTGGATCGAACTTGGCATCTCGCCCGCGCTGTTCCGCACGCGGCTGATCGAGGGGACCGACATCAGCCATGTGATCGTCGGCATGGTCAAGGCGCCGGTCTTTGCGCTCATCATCGGGATCGTGGGCTGCCATGCGGGGATGCAGGTGGAGAGCAACGCCGAATCGCTCGGCCGGATGACATCGAACGCGGTGGTCGCGGCGATCTTTGCGGTGATCGTGGCGGATGCGCTGTTTTCGGTCTTTTTCGCGCAGATCGGGATGTGAGCATGGCAGTCCCCGGGAAAGAGGCGGTGATCTCGCTGCGCGGCATCCGCAACCAGTTCGGCAGCCATGTCGTGCATGACGGGCTCGACCTTGACGTCTATCGCGGCGAGATCCTGGGCGTCGTGGGCGGGTCGGGCACCGGGAAATCGGTCCTCTTGCGCTCGATCGCCGGGTTGCAGCGGCCGGCGGCCGGCAGCGTGACCGTGCTGGGCACCGATGTGCGCACCGCCGACGAGGATGCGCGCCGCGCGCTCGAGGCGCGCTGGGGCGTGATGTTTCAGGATGGGGCGCTGTTCTCGGCGCTCAATGTGCGCGAGAATGTGGAGGTGCCGATGCGTGCCGTGCCGGGGCTCGACCCCGGCATCCGGCGCGCGCTCGCGGATCTCAAGATCTCGATGTCGGGGCTGCCCTACCTCGCGGGCGACAAGTATCCCTCCGAACTGTCGGGGGGCATGCGCAAGCGCGCGGGGCTGGCGCGGGCGCTGGCGCTCGACCCCGAGATCGTGTTTCTCGATGAGCCCACCGCCGGGCTCGACCCGATCGGGGCGGCCGATTTCGACACCCTGATCAAGGAACTGAGCCGCTCGCTCGGTCTTACCGTGTTTCTGGTCACGCATGATCTGGACACGCTGCACGCGATCTGCGACCGCATCGCCGTGCTGGCCGAGAAAAAGGTGCTGGTGACCGGCACCATGGCGCAGATGCTCGAGGTCGATCACCCCTGGGTGCACGAATATTTTCACGGGCCACGCGCCCGCGCCGCGCAAGATGCGGCGAAGCCGGGTCAGGTATAGAAATGGAAACACGCGCCAATTACGTGTTGATCGGGGCCTTTGCGCTGGCGGGCATGCTGGGCATCCTCGCCTTTTTCCTGTGGTTCGCGCGGGTCGAACTGGACCAGCAGTTCGCCTATTACGACATCAATTTCCCCTCTGTCTCGGGTCTGAGCACCGCATCCGACGTGCGCTTCAGCGGCCTGCCTGTGGGTCAGGTGGTCGCGGTCGGCCTGTCGCCCGAGGGGGATGGCAGCATCCGCGTGCGGGTCGAGTTGCGCGCCGATACGCCGGTGAGGACCGATTCGGTCGCCACGATCGAGGCGCAGGGCGTGACCGGCGTCTCCTATGTCGGCCTCAGCGCAGGCACGCCAGAGGCGGCGCTGCTCACGGACAGTTCGGTCAATTCCATCCCCGAGATCCCCGCCGGCCTGTCGGTGTTGCAGGCCCTGTCCAAGGATGCGCCGGCGCTCTTGAGCGAGGCGCTGGGCGTGGTCGAGAACGTCAACGCGCTGCTGAGCGGAGAAAATCAGGGCCGCGTGGACCGTATCCTCGACAATCTCGAGGTCGCCTCGGGCGATTTCGCCAAGGCGCTGGAGGATTTCTCGACCGTCACCGGGTCGGTGTCGGACTTTGCCACGCAGATCGACGCGTTCAACGAGACGCTCGCGCTGCTGACCGGGGCCTTGACCGATGTGCTCGCCACCGCCGACGACACGCTGGTGTCGATCGGCGATCTGGCCGAGGAGACGCGGCAGGTGCTCTCGGTGGGCGTGACCACCATGGGCACTGCGCAGGGCGTCATCATCGAGGCCGAGCGCTACATCACCGAGGATCTGACCGGCACCACCACCGAGATGCGCGAGACGCTGGCGCAGTTGCGCGGCCAGATCGACGGGCTGAGTGCCGATGCGCGCGCGATGATGGACGGCATCACCGCGACCGGCGCCGCCGCCACCGCGCGGCTGGGCGAGGCGCAGGAGACGATCAGCGCGGCCAATGCGATGATCGCACGGCTCGACGCGACGCTGGCCACGGTGGACGGCACCGTGACGCGGTTCGACACGCTGGTGCAGGGCGATGGCGCGGCGCTTCTGGCCGAGACGCGGGTCGCGGTGGCCGAGGCGACAGCCGCCATCGCCACCGTCAACCGCGTGGCCCAGGAGGACCTGCCCGGCATCGTGGCCGATATCCGCAGCGCGACGCAGAGCGCGTCCGAGGTGATCGCCTCTGTGGGGGCCGACCTGTCGGCGACCTCGGGCCAGATCGCAGGCCAGGTCGAGGGGCTGAGCGCCGGGGCGCTGGCCGCGCTCGACGGGGCCACCGCGACATTCGCCAATGCCAATGAGACGCTCGCGGGGATCAACGCCGCGCTGGTGACGGGCGAGGCGACGCTGACCGCCGCGCAATCGGCCTTTGAAGGCGCGGACCGCGTCATCAACGAGGATATCGGGCCGATCACCGCCGACCTGCGGGTCACGCTGGGCGAGCTCAACACCGCCATCGCGCAGGTGTCCGACCAGATCCCCGGCATCACCGCCGATCTGCGCGCGGCGAGCACCGCGGCCGAGGGCGCCTTTGCCGAACTGGCCCGCGTGGTCGCGGCCTCGGGCGGCTCGGTCGAGGCCTTTGCCACCTCGGCGCTGCCGCAATACGCGCGCCTCGCGCAGGAAAGCCGCACGCTGATCGACAATCTCGACCGGCTCACCACCCAGATCGCGCGCGACCCGGCGCGGTTCTTTCTCAACCAGCAAACCCCCGATTTCAGAAGGTAACGCCCGATGACCCCTGCCGCCCTCGCCCGCCGCGCCTTTCTGCTGTCTTCGGCCGCTGCCCTGTCGGGCTGCTCGGCGCTCTCGGCGCTCAGCGGGGCCACGGCAGAGCTTGACGTCTATGAACTGCGCGCGCCGGCGGGCGGGCCGGTGGCGGCGCGGCCGCTCGACCGGCACCTGATCGTCGAGGTGCCGACCACGGCGGGCGCGCTCGACACCGACCGGATCATGATCCGGCCCAATGCCTTGCAGGCGCAATACCTGCCCGATGCGCGCTGGGGCGAGCCGGTGCCGGTGATGGTGCAGACGCTGATGCTGCGCAGTTTCGAGAACACCCAGGGGTTGCGCTATGTCGGCCGCCGCCCGGTCGGGCCGGGGGGCGACTATGCGCTGATCACCGAAATATCGGATTTTCAGGCCGAGGTCGCGGGCGAAGGCGCCAGCATCCGCCTGCGCCTGACCGCCCGTCTGGTGCGCGAGGCCGATGCGCGCATCGTGGCGAGCCGCACCTTCAGCGCCGGGGCAGAGGCCGCAGGCACCGACACCATCGTGGTGGTCGAAGCCTTTGACCGCGCCGTGGCCGGGCTGATGAGGGATGTGACCGGCTGGGTGATGGCGTCGCTGGGCGTGCGGCTGGGCAACGCCTGAGGGCGGCCGCGGCCCTCTGCGCCGCCTCAGATCACCGTCGCGAGCGCCGCCGCAACCCCGCGCAATTCCGCAAGCCCGCGCATCCGCCCGTTGAGCGGATAGCCCGGATGCGTCTTGCGCCCCAGGTCGGACCCGATCCTGTGGCCATGGTCGGGGCGAAAGGGGATCTGCGCATCGGCGCGCCCTGCGGCGGCGCGGCGGCGTTCCTCGGTCAGCAGCACGCGGATCAGCGCGACCATATCGACGCGGCCCTCCAGATGCGCGCTCTCCTGAAACGACCCGTCCGGGTCATGCGCCACATTGCGCAGATGCACGAAATGGATGCGCCCTGCATGGCGCGCGGCGATGGCGGGCACATCATTGGCCAGCCCCGTCCCCAGCGACCCGCTGCACAGCGTCAGCCCGTTGGCCGTATCCGGCTGCTGCGCCAGAACCCAGTCGATGTCGGCGGCATTGGACACGACGCGCGGCAGGCCCAGGATGTCGCGCGGCGGGTCGTCGGGATGCACGCAGAGCCGCACCCCCAGATCGGCCGCCGCCGGCACCACCTCGGCCAGAAAGCGTGCGTAATTGGCGCGCAGCGCGGCATGGTCGAACCCCGCATAGCGCGTCAGCATCGCGCGCAACTCGGGCACGGTATAGCGCGCATAGGCCCCCGGCAGCCCGGCCATGATGGTGTCGAGCAGCGCCGCGCGGTCGGCCTCGGTTGACGCCGCAAACCACGCCTCGCCCCGCGCCAGCGCGTCGGCGCTGTAGTCGCCCCCCGCCCCCTGCCGCCCCAGCATGAACACCTCGAACGCCGCCATCCGCGCCGCATCGAACCGCAGCGCCTGCGCCCCCCCGCGCAGGGGCGCATCAAGGTCGGTGCGCGTCCAGTCCAGCAGCGGCATGAAGTTGTAGCACACGACGCTGATCCCCTCGGCCGCGAGATTGGCAAGCGACTGGCGATAGGCGGCAAAGAGGCCCGGCAGGTCGCCCTGCCCCAGCTTGATGTCCTCATGCACCGGCAGGCTTTCCACCACGTTCCAGTGCAGGCCCAGCCCCCCGCCTGCTCCCCCCCCGCCTGCTGCCCCCCCGCCCGCGATCAGGTCGCGCCGCGCGGCAATGGCGGCGCGCGGCCAGACCT
>JAACUH010000113.1 GCA_009993005.1 Rhodobacterales bacterium | reverse complement strand
CCTCTTCACCCTCGGCGCCGGGCATCTCGTCGGGATCGACCCAGCCCAGCATCACGCGCGCGGTCATCACGAGGTTTTGCGCCTCTTCGAGCGAGACCTCGAATTTTTCGAGCACACCCTCGTCCTTGACCCGCTCGCCATTGACCGTGGTCCAGCCGCCGGCCAGCTCCCAGTCGGCGCAGGTCGCGAAATCCTCGAGCGTTTTAACATCGTCCAGCGCCAGCGCCTCGATCATCTGCGGCGTCAGGCCGGGGAAGTTGACGAGGCTGTCCTCCACGCCCAACTCGCGGGCATGGTCCAGCGCCTTCTTGTTCTGCGCCTCGAGGTGGTCGCGGGCACGCGCCTGAAGCTCGGCCGCGGTGCTGTCGTCCACGCCTTCGATCACCAGAAGCTCGTCAAGATCAACATAGGCCACCTCTTCGAGGTTGGTGAACCCTTCGGCGACCAGAAGCTGTGCAAAGAATTCGTCGAGGTCGAGCGTGTCCATGAACAGCCGCGTGCGGCTTTCGAATTCGGCCTGACGGCGCTTGCTTTCTTCTTCTTCGGTCAGGATGTCGATGTTGAGCCCGGTCAGCATCGAAGCCAGCCGCACGTTCTGCCCGCGCCGCCCGATGGCAAGCGAAAGCTGCTCTTCGGGCACCACGACCTCGATCCGCTCGGCCTCTTCGTCGAACACGACCTTGGACACTTCGGCGGGTTGCAGCGCGTTGACGAGGAAGGTCGGGATATCCTCGTTCCACGGAATGATGTCGATCTTTTCGCCCTGAAGCTCGCTCACCACGGCCTGCACGCGGCTGCCGCGCATCCCGACGCAGGCGCCGACCGGGTCGATCGAGCTGTCATAGGACACGACGGCGATCTTGGCGCGCGAACCGGGGTCGCGGGCGACGGCCTTGATCTCGATGATGCCGTCGTAGATCTCGGGCACTTCCATCTTGAACAGCTCGGCCATGAATTCGGGCGCGGTGCGGCTGAGGAAGATCTGCGGCCCGCGCTGTTCGCGGCGCACTTCCTTGATGTAGCAGCGGATGCGGTCGTTGGGACGATAGGCCTCGCGGCCGATCTTTTCGTTGCGCCGCAGGATCGCCTCGCCCGCGCCGACATCGACGATGACATTGCCGTATTCCTCGCGCTTGACCACCGCGTTGATGATCGTGCCGGCGCGGTTCTTGAACTCTTCGTACTGGCGGTCACGCTCGGCCTCGCGGACCTTTTGCAAGATCACCTGCTTGGCCGATTGCGCGGCGATGCGGCCCAGCTCGACCGGGGGCACTTCCTCGACAAAGGTATCGCCGACCTTGGGGTCCGCCAGATAGACCTTGGCCTGAGCGACGGTCATTTCCGCCTGATAATTCTCGACGGCGTCATCCTCGACCACGGTGCGCACGCGGGTATAGGTCGCGCGGCCGGTCTTGCGGTCGATATGGACGCGGATGTCCATTTCCGCGCCATAGCGGCTCTTGGCGGCGCGGGCGAGGCTCTCTTCCATCGCCTCGACCACCAGACCGGGGTCGATCATCTTTTCGCGCGCGGCCGCTTCGGCGGCCTGCAAAAGCTCTAGCTGGTTTGCAGAGGTGATAGCCATCAGTTCGTCTCCCTTTGCCGCTGCGCGGTCTCGTCATCCTCGTCGCCATCACCGTCGATGATGGTCTGCACTTCGTCAAATTGCGCCGCGTCGATCTGGCCCGCATCCTTGCGGCCGCGCAGAACGTCGCGGATCAGCTCGTCCGTCAGCACCAGCTTGGCATCGCTGAGCCAGTCGAACCTGAGCCCGATGGTGCCTTCCTCGATCTCGATCAGCACCTCGTCACCCTCGGTCCCCGCCAGTTCGCCCTTGAACCGGCGGCGGCCGTCGATCAGCTCTTCGGTCTCGATCTTGGCCTCGAACCCGATCCAGCGGTCGAAATCCTTGAGCCGGGTCAGCGGCCTGTCGATGCCGGGGCTCGACACTTCGAGCGTGTAGTTGTCGGCGATCGGGTCTTCGACATCGAGGATCGTGCTGATGGCGGTGGAAATCGCGGCGCAGTCGTCCACCTCGATGCTGCCATCGGGGCGCTGCGCCATGATCTGAAGCGTCGATTCCTTGCCGGTCATCAGCCGCACGCGGACAAGCTCGTATCCGAGGTCCTCGATCACGGGGGTGATGATTTCGGCGATGCGGCGGTCGATGGCCGCCTTGGCGATAAGGTCTGACATTTGGTGTCCAAGCACAAAAAAACGGGCGCGCGGCCCGTTGATCTTTCCCGGTGGAACCTTGGGGGTGGAAACCAAGGCGCCGCTGTTGAATGGGATATAGGCAAAACCGGGCAGGATGGCAAGGGCATTGCTGCGCGCTGTCTGGCCGCCCGGGACTAGCCGGCCGCCAGCACGCCGCCAAGCTGGTCCATGGCCAGCACCAGTTCCGCCGAAATCCCCGGTTCGGACAGCGCGTGCCCCGCGCGCGGGATCATCTGCAACCGGGCGCGCGGCCAGAGCGCGGCGAGCCGGTAGGCCCCGGCGGGCGGGCAGATCATGTCATAGCGGCCCTGCACGATCACACCGGGGATCTGCGCGATCCGGTCCATCCGCGACAGGATCTGCTGGTCGGGCCGCAAAAAGCCGCCGTGCTGGAAATAGTGGTTCTCGAGCCGGGCAAAGGCGCGGGCGTATTCCGCCGGGCTGTCGCCCATCGGCCCGTCATTGTCGATCGAGGCGAGCGCGTTTTCCCATGCGGCCCAGGCCCGTGCGTGGCGCGTCTCGACAGCCAGATCGCCGGAAAACAGCCGCCGGTGATAGGCCGCGATCAGGTCGCCGCGTTCATCCTCGGGGATGAGCGCGACGAACCGCTCCCACAGGTCAGGCCAGAACTGCCCCGCGCCGCCGCCGTAGAACCAGTCGAGCTCGCCCTGCGTCATCAGGAACACGCCGCGCAGGATCAGCGCGCGCACGCGGTCGGGGTGTTCTTGGGCATAGATCAGCGCGAGCGTCGCGCCCCAGCTTCCGCCGAACACCGCCCAGCGGCCGATGCCCAGCGTCGTGCGGATGCGCTCTATGTCCGCGACCAGATGCCAGGTCGTGTTGGCCTCCACGCTCGCATGCGGGCGCGAGCGGCCGCAGCCGCGCTGGTCGAACAGCACGATGCGGTAGAT
>JAACUH010000112.1 GCA_009993005.1 Rhodobacterales bacterium | reverse complement strand
CTGGATCAATGACCTGAAGCTTCGGTGGACAGGCGCGCCAAAAAGGGGGCGCAAGGCGCGTGAAGTCGTCCGATTTCCCGGCGCCGTCGCGGCCCCGCGTGTGTCACTGGGGCTTGCCTGCCTACGCCCGGAGATGCGCAAGGCCCGCCGCGATCAGATACCGAGGGCGTCATGCGCCCCGCTGACGGAACCGACGAATTCCCCTTGGCCAGCGCCGTCGCAGCAACGCACAGCGCCTCAGGGCGCGGTCGTCGCGGATATCAGGGCGGGACATGGCGTAGTCTCAACGCCTGTCGCCGCTGTCGGCTGGCCGGGTTGCAGCGCATCCGTCGCGCGCGCCGCCCGCCAGTTTGCGCGGCTCGCGCGGCGAAAACTTGATTGTGTTCGCACTATCGTGCCGGTTCATTGGTATAGTCGTCAAAACGAACCAAGCTTTATGGTTCTCCATGATTGAAGAGCTGATTTCTTTTCCTTGATGCTCCATGCCCTGTATATGGCAAGATCATCAAGGGCTTTTTCGCCGAACAGAGCGTTCGCATCGGCGCGGACTTCGGGGTCGATGAAGGGCGCCGACGCAGGCACGGCGTTCGGCATCCACGTATAGTTCGAGTTCGCCGCGATCACCTCCGGCCTGAGCATGTAATCGATGAACTGGTTCGCCGCCGCGCTCATCGAGCCGTCCGCAGGCGTCACGAAGGCGTCGAACCACACCGAGCCGCCGTCGGGCGGTCCCGCAAAAACCAGATCGACGCCCGGCGCCGCCGTCGCGGCGGAGGAAAGCGCGTCGCCCGACCAGATGAGCGCGAGGCAGATCTCGCCGCGCTCCAGCGCGCCGGTCATGGCGCTGTCAAAAACCGAAACATGCGGGCTGATCGTCGCGAGCGCTGCAACCGCGTCGTCGATGTCGGTCTGATTGATCGTCCCGGGGTCGCGCCCGAGCCACGACAGCGTGGCGAGCAAGACGTCCTCCGGCTCGTCGATCATGCCGACGCCGCAATCGACGAGGCGCGACACGATGGCGGGGTCGAACAGCATCCGCCACGGGTCCGCAGGCATTTCCGGCAGCCGCTGCGCGATCTTGGCGGCGTCATAGGCGACGCCGGTGACGCCCCAGAGATAGGGCGTGGCGTAGCGGTTGCCGGGATCGTGCGCCGTCAGCAGCGCCATGGCGCGCGGATCGAGGCCGGTGCGGCCCCGCGCCGCCGGGTCGATCTCCCGAATCGCCCCGGCGGCGATCAGGCGCGGCAGAAATTCGCTCGGGATGACCACGACATCATACCCGGAAGCGCCTGCGAGCAGCATCGTCTCCACCGCCTCGCCGCCCGAGTAGATGTCATAGACGACGTCGATGCCGGTCTCCCGCTCGAAGGCCTCCACGACGCCGGGAGCGACGTAATCGCTCCAGTTATAGACATGCAGCGCGCCGCCATCGGCGGCGAGCGGACCGGCTTGAAGCCATAGCGCCGCAAGGGTGGCCAGGGATCGACGCGACATCAGGCGCACTCCGTCAAGGGGGATCCAGGCGCCGACGCGGCGGCGCCCGCATGGCGCGCGAGGGCGCCGTGCAGCGCCTCGGTCGAAATCGGCTTGGTGAGAAAGTCGGTCATGTCGGCGGCCGTGGCGCGGTTGCGATGTTCGCTCATGGCGTGTGCGGAAAGCCCCAGGATCGGCGTCGGCGCAAGGCCCTTGCGCCGCTCGATGGCGCGGATGGCGCGCGTCGCCTGATACCCGTCCATCACCGGCATCGAGACGTCCATCAGCACGATGTCGAACCGCGCCGCGTCGAAGGCCTCAACCGCATCGCGCCCATTGGCGGCGACGCTGACCTCGCAGCCGAACCGCCGCATCATCGCGCAGAAGATGAACTGGTTGACCTCGTTATCCTCCGCCAGCAGCACGCGGCGCGGCATTTCGGTCGGTGCGGGCGCGGCGACCGCAGGCCGGGGCTGGCTCTCGGGCCCGGTTGGCCTGAGCGGCAGTCTCAGCGTGAAGGTCGAGCCCATGCCGGGCGCGCTCTCCAGCGACACCGCGCCGCCCATCGCTTCGGCGAGACGCTTCACGATGGCCAGCCCCAGCCCGGTGCCGCCGAAGCGCCGCGTCGTGGTCGGGTCGGCCTGTTCGAAACTGTCGAAGATGCGCGCCTGGGCGTCTTGCGGCACGCCAACCCCGGTGTCGGCGACGATCAGCGCAACGCCGTCGGGCGCGACGCGGACGCTCAGGCGCACCTCGCCCCTCTCGGTGAACTTGACCGCATTGCCGATGAGGTTCGAGAGAGCCTGACGGATCGCGCCTTCATCGCCGCCGTAGGAGGCGGCTACGGCAGCCTCCACATCGCAGGTCATCGTCACGCCCTTCGCGGCGGCGGCGCCGGAGAACAGCATCGCCACGTCCTCGCAGACCCGGCGCAGGTCGAACGGCTGCGCCGTGATCTCGAAGCGGCCGGCCTCGATCTTGGACAGGTCGAGCACCGCGTCGATCAGCTGGACCAGCGCGGCGCCGGAGCCGATGATCACGTCGAGCATCTCCCGCTGCTCCGGCGTCATCGCCGTCGCCCCGAGCACGTCGGCCATGCCGAGAACGCCGTTCATCGGCGTCCGGATCTCGTGGCTCATGGTGGCGAGAAACTGTGTCTTGGCCTGGGAGGCGCGCTCGGCGGACCGCCGACGCTCCTCAAGCTCGGCTTGCGCCGTCAGAACCCGCCGCTCCATCGGCAGAAAGATCAGCAGCGCCGTGGCGATCGCGGCGGCGATGGAGAGCGCAAGGGCGAAGGCCGCCGCGTCGGACAGCGACGCGGCAGCGCGGCGCTGCGCGTCGCGCTCGGTGTCGTTCATGCGCTTGAGCAGCGGCAACAGATGGTTGGTCGCCTCGAAGCCGATCATCGCAACCCGCGCGGCGGCGTCGCCGAACACCGCTTCGCGGTCAACGAGGTCGCCGGTGATCCGCTCCAGATCGGCAAGCCGTTCAAGCGGATAGAGCACTTCGTCCCGGATGATCGACATCGTCGCCGGTCCGACCGCGCCGACGGCGGCGGCGGCGGCGATGCTCGCGCGCCCCTCCGCCATCGTGCGCAGCGCCCGGCGCATCTCTCCGCGCACGATGCCCGCCTTGTGCACATCTTTCGACAGGGTCAGCCGCAGGAACTCGGTCCGCA